>JBKECE010000275.1:0-1882 GCA_047974325.1 Dysgonomonas sp.
AATCTCTCTTTGCATTCTTTTTAGCTTTAGTCATTGCCTCTGCTATGTTTTCAGCGACTACTACTGTTGCTTCATTGTCAATATCCATAAGATAAACAGTAGGTGTACTGGCCATAACATCAGCTATATTCAATGCCGAGTTATCGTCTGCTTTTGTAGTTTCGTTTTTATTTGACATTTTCATTTAATTTTAATTTTCAGTTTTAAAATTCGGCACTGAAATATAGCCGTAGCCTGTTAGGCATCATTGCCTGTAATCAAATCTCGCATCCATTTTGCTCCGTCAGCAAACGCCCATTCTCTACAACTGTCGTGGTTGTTTTCGGTTGACACGTATGTTTTTTCATATATATAATCACACGCTTTGTCATCAATTTTTTCATCACTCGGCAACGAATGCCTAACATCGGGTATATGCAAGTTTTTTACTTGCTGTATCTCTTCTTCTGGGGCTTCACTCCAAAGAAGTTCTCCTGTATCTGAATCAATTAATGACCAATGACTAAATGCTCCATTGTCTGCATAATTTTCTAATAAAATTGGTGCGTTATCCATTATGCTCTCTTTTATATATTAAAAAAATACTTTTATTGGTTAATAGTCTATATTTCCAAGGTTTTTTTTCGTCTTGATAACCGTATTTTTTCAACATTGCAAAGCGGTCTGTTTTTTCGTCATTCCACCAATCAATATGAACACCTTTATCATAACTACCGCTAACATCGTGTTGCTGCAATGACTCTGAATGTGCTTCTATTGAACTATTTTTCATAATTTAAATTTTTGAATTTCTATTAAACTTTTGTGCTTGGTTGTCGTCACTGACAGCAACACGCCGACCGTTATATGATATTTTATACCTCCCGCAGTTGAATATTTGACGAGCCTTGAACGATTGTGCTGCTTTTACAAGACATTTCTATTCTTCCGGAAATCAACCTCTTTAATCCCTGCTTTTTGTTTAATAATGATTTTGATTTCATTATCACAAGTAAATCGTCTATCAGCTCCATATCCTCTAATGTTTCTTCCATAGATTTACCTTTTATCAACTCATTATTTTCATTGTAATGGTCTGTGCTTATTGCTTTTGCCATTATTAAAACTTCTTTTCCTTTTATTTCGTTGAACATTTTTTTAAAATATTAAATTAAAAAACACCATATAACATAAGATTGGCAAGATTGGGGTCGAAAGGCTTCGATTGATGATTTCGTCTGCGAAAATCCGCTCCTTCGCCTATACCTTTCGTTATAATTTTAAAAAGGCTCTCTATTCAAGCTCATCTTCAATCCCTTATTCGCTACCGTTACCCTTTTTTGAGTTAATATTTCAACTTCTTTTTTAAATTTAGTTTCATCGCTGTTGCTATCACTCAAGTGTATGAGAATGATATTACTCACTTCTTTTAAGTCATTTGCTTTCAGAAATTCCTTTGTAGTACCAATTTCCATGTGTGACTGTAAGACTCTATCACGCAGGAATTTTTTGTCGCTCAATTTTGCATCTACAATTTCATTGCTGTAATTTGCTTCAATAATTATATGATTTAAACTATTGAATTTATACGGCACATAATAGGTATCTGTAATGAAGCATATAGTGCCACTTTCTGCGTGATTGATTAAGAATCCATAGCATTTCACATCGTGCTTCACCTCAAAGGCATACACTTTATAGTCGTGAATCTCAAATAAGTGTTGGTCTTTAATTTCAATAATTCTGTTATTGCCTTTTAATCCTATTTCATCTGAAGTTGCTAATGAACAGTACACATTCATCCCATTACTGATTGCATCTTTAATACCTTTACTGTGGTCACCGTGCGAATGCGTTAGCAATATTCCTGCTACAGATTTTATATCAAAATCAATAGCTTTTT
>JBKECE010000040.1:0-6170 GCA_047974325.1 Dysgonomonas sp.
AAGTACGGTTAAAAATCGAGTCATCATAACTAAGAGAAAGAACGCTTGACACGTCATTTTGTGTCGGGTTAAATCGTTGTGCATTATAAGCGCAATTTGTAGGGGCTGAGTAGTTACTAAAGATGAGATTAATGTTAGTGGATATCCTTCCGGAGTATGGTATGTAGCACCCGAAACAATGATCCGTATCGAAAAGTCCACGAGTTTGTTCCAATATGAACTCCAAGTCAAAGCCCCGTTAGCGATAGTCGGATTTTTCCCTGATTATCAATATTTTCCTTTCCACGGAAAATACATTGAATACTTTGCCGTACCCAACACAGTCGCGTTTTTCACTTCCTTTTTTAATCCAAGTGTAAAAGTGTCTGTCGATTATCCTTTGAAAACCGATAATAGCATTAAATTGAAATTAAGTTATGTCGGGGAGTATCTCCGTTCCATTATCCACCAAAGTGCCATAGATAAAAGACAACATGTCCTTTCTTTGGGTATAACCGTAAGTAAATGAAGACAAGACTATCCATATTTTCAACTATCGCGATTCTATTATTTGCATGCTCCGAAAACAACATAACGGAAAATACCCATAAAAATGTATTTGATGCATTTTGGCAGATTTTGGACGAACGGTATGTCTATTTTGAAGAAAAAGGCGTAGATTGGGATTCTGTTCGAACGGTTTATAGAACTAAAGTGCATTCTGTAAACAGTGACGAAGAGTTAGAAACGATAATAGAAGATGTATTGACGTTGTTTCAAGATCCTCATCTGTACGTAGCTGTTAACGAAACGAAAGTTATTGAACATCGCATTACTCATCATTATCGAGGACAAAATTATGCTTCACCGGCGGATAAATATGATTTTGATACTATCAGAACACATCTGTTTTTGGAGAAAAAAATATTTTTTACAGTGCAACATAGAATGAAGAATTATGCGTATATCGACTTCATATATCTCTATGACAACAACCTACAACTAATAATAGATGCATTAAAAGAAACGAATTATAAGAACGGATTAATTGTAGATTTAAGAAATGGTTCGAGCGGACATCTGAAAGACGTAACGGATATTTCCTCTCTATTCTATTCCGGCAAGAAAAACCTATTTTATAGTGAATCCAAGACCGGAAAAGGACGTAATGATTTTGGCAAGAAAATTCCCTATGCATACAAAGGTAAAGACTTAGTACCGGAGTCGGTTCCGGTAGTGGTTTTAATAGATAGCGTGGCTTATAGTGCGGCAAATATATTGTCATTCATATTAGATGATTTTCCCAATACGGTTACTATAGGAACGCATACCCACGGCGGAGGAAGTCCCATCAATTCAGTACCATTGCCTAACGGCTGGATGCTGACCTATCCATATCAAAGGTTCTACAGCATATCCGGACAGAGTATGGAAGCGGGATTAGAGCCGGATATTCAACTGGTTTTTAAAGTGGATGAGTCAGGTAGTAAAGATGCGCACATAGCCAGAGCATTAACTGTATTGGACAGTATAAACGGCTTCCCGAAAGAGGATTACGAGAATAGGTACGAGTAGTTGTGAGAATCAACTTCGATATAACCTGACAGTAAATGCGTACCAGACATTTACCGATGCAGTATCAAAATAAATACAAAAGCGCGAAACTGCTAAAAAAATAATCGAAAATAAGCTATAAATTGTCGAAGAGGGAGGGTCGAGCCTTGTTGATAAGTAAGAAAATGTGTATATTCGCGTCATTGACATCCGGTATTTACATCCTTAAAGTGGATGTAGCAGACTCAACCGTGTTCTCAAAATTATTTTACAAATAATACTAATCAAATATCGTTTATCGGGAAGTAATTTTCGGTAAACGATGTTTGAAAAGCTGTTTTTCACGAAAGAACTATTCTTGCACAGATAGTCGTAATCTTATCTCTCTCGTTTACAAACCAGAGAGAAATAGCAAATCGATAGTACAATAAAACACATTCCGCTGTAAACACATAATTTCATTTATTAATTTCATTAAAACTACCAACAGATCAAACACCCATCTAAAAATAACTTTGACACACAAGGGATGATTAATGGCGTGTTCTCTGCCTGTTGCAGACAGGCATGTGTCCTTAATGTAAAAGAATAAATTTTAAACACATGAACAATACTTCGTTAAACTTTAGGCACATTTGGTGCCATATAAAATAAGTTCTTTGATATTTTGTTTTTTTTTAAGTATGTTTGGTCTTAGAGCAAACATTGCAATAAATCTGTCAAGCAGTAATATGTTGTGATTCATTACTTTAATATCTTCCACAGAGAACTCTTCTCTTTGCTTCTCAGGTATTGAATACCAATGCGCGGCTTTGGTAACATTCACGGCTGTAAGCGACATATTAAAGTGAAAATGCAGTTTGTTTTTGCTCAAAGCCTGACAATTGTTCAGTGCAGTATGTTGTTTGGCATCGCGGTATAAGAAATCGATTTGAAAACGGGTTTTGTAGATGTCCAAAATTTCCATTGCATTTAACTGCTCGTTGGTAGAGAGGTAGGTTTTGGTGGTTGGTTTTCGATTTTCCCGATAATTTACCACTACTACTCTCACTTTTTGTTTCATTGCCACGGCTTTCACTACGGCGGTATATATCTGTAAGGAATCGTCCGGTTGCATTAATTTTTCAAAATGAAAACCTATCCAAAATCATTTTTTATAACCTGAATAAAGCGAAAAAATCCACGTTTGCAATTACACATCGTTAAAACGATGTGTTCGCTTCAACTTAATCCCAAAATCTTTGAAACCAACCCCGGACAATTCAAAAAGAGATTGCTAACAGTGGATGATAATTTGATCAACCACCTTGTGATGCTTGACAGCTAAAGGAATAAGTAATCATAAAGAATTATTTTAATACTTCAAAAATCAGAACACAGAATGCGTGTCTTTCGTCTTTTCTCTCGGTTGTTTTGCCTGCTACACGCCCTCGGAAAAAGACACAAAAAGTCGCGCGCACGCACACAAGCGAAAAATCTACAATTCAACCCAACTATAATTTTTTTCATTTAGAATCAATATAAATTTTATCAGAGAAAAGGTCGTTTATTCGCCTTAAAACGCATATTTATAAAATTTTTATTTTATTTTATTTTATTTTATTTTATTTTAAAATACAAATAAGTTTTAGCATATTTGCAAGCAGGGAATTTTGTAGTTTAATTAGAACGCTTTCTTAAATGTTTGGATGTGTGGGTAAGAGTCCCACCAAAATTCCCTTTTTTTTTACTTTTCCACCTTACCTTAACCTAATCCATCATGAAAAAAAACTTCAGTCGTCGCGACTTTTTAAAATCATCACTTCAAGGATTAGGAACATTAACACTGCTCGCCTCCCCACTAAGCACATTTGCAAGCAAGACTCCGTCCCGAGCGTCCGATAATTCTGCGGGTAATGCCGATTTATTGTACAAACAAGCAAAAGTGTATTTTTACAAAAAAGAATACACGCCGGCAGCGGACATTTACAAGCAGCTGATTTCTAACTTTCCCGGAAAAATCGTGTATTACGACGGATACGCCAAAGTACTGGGTGCTCAACAAAATCTGCCAGGAATAGCCGAACTATACCGCTCCGGACTTCAAAAGAAGCCCAATAACCCTCATTTCAAGCATCGACTAAGCCTAAGCCTGCGAAACTTATGCACCGGAAATCGTAAGGCGGAATTGTTATTTGTAAGCAAATACGGACCGGATAACCTGATGGCATTATCCGCCACATTGCTTTTGGAAGCGGTTGCCAAAAAGCCGATCAAAGGCTATATGATGGATTTAAGGGATTTCCCGCTCATTTTAGAAGCAACCAACAAACGGCTTTCTTTCTACGATAAACCGACAATTGTTGTTGATAATTCGTTGATTGAAACAATAAACCGTGTTACATCATCCGTTGACGCGAATTGGACAGCTACCCGAAAATCAAGACGTCCGCTCCTTGTTGATGAAGACGTGGAAGTGGAGAAAATAACCCAAAAGGTACGGCGCAATCTATACACGGAAGAAGAGAAAAAATCTCGCAGCGTGGAGATTCGGAAAGCCAAAAAAGCGAGGTGGAAATCAAAACTGATTAAAAGTATTGATTTAAACAAAATCAATCAGGTCGATAGATACGGTATGCTAATCCTTGCGGAAGATGTGAGCGATAGAGACACTGTCGGTCAGCTAAGAAAGTATTACCGCGAACAAAAAGCGTACGACCGAATCATCAGTTTAAATAGAACGCTTTATACCCGCGATGAATCCAACATCAATGCCTTGGCTTTGGCTTTTTCACTGGTTAAGTATTCCGAATCATTCTCTGCGCTCGATGAAGCCAAGCAATTGCTGGATCTCGTTTCTCCGTATGCCCATACGCTTCCTACCGCCAACACCGCTACCTATTACCTTACGCTGTCCAATTACTTCTTGAAAAACAGTAAGCCCGTGAAAGCAAGAAATACGCTGCTTGACGGTTTGCGACTTTTTGACGGGCGTGGCGGACTTTCTTACGCCATGATGGAAAAGTACGCTATGAGTTATTTGGATAATGCTCCGAGAAAAGGAATTGCCGTGATGAAAGCGCTGTGTGATAAGAATCACAAAGAGTTGGACGAATACATAACCCCTTTTGTCGCTAATTATTTGAACGCTATTTTGGAAAAACCTTTGAGCATTCCCGAACAAATCAAAAGTCTGACCGCGCTCGCGAAACTGCAAAAACAAGCGGACGCGGGAGGTTACTCCAATACGCGCGCTAAAATAGAGACGCTGAAAGCGAAATTAAAAAACGAGTTGAGTGATGACCGATGAGAGATGAGTGAGTGTCTTTCGTCTTTTTTTTCGCAAATTTTGAAAGCGTTGATTCCTTGCTTTTTGGGAAAAAGAAAAAACAAGTACGACAGTAATCTGAAATAACTTCGACACGCGAGGGTATGCTTAATAGCGTGTTCCATATTTGCCTCCAAGTCGGCGTCTGACCTTAATGTAAAAGATAAAATCATAAACAGATGAAAAAAATACAAATTCTTTTTATCGCGGCTATCTCCGCCTTTATTTATTCGTTGGAAGCGCAAGAGAGTATTCAATTCGACTACGACGAAGCCGGAAACTGCATCGTAAAATACAAAACCGTAGTACTGCCATCTCACACGAAAAGAAAGGCGAACGACACCACACAAATAGCGCCACAATCGGAGATTGTCTCCGACAGGGAAGTGATTATCTATCCCAATCCCACCCAAGGAGCGCTGAAAATAGAAATCAAAGGACCAAATCCCGAAAGCCCCATTCGGTATGTGCTTACCGATATGGGCGGAAATACGATTTCGAAAGCCGAAAGTAAAGAAATATACTATTCGTTTGACATGACTTCTTTTCCACCCGGCGTATATCTGCTGCGGGTAATGATAGACGACAAGTGGAATACGTGGAAAATCATGAAAGAATAAGGCTTATTAGCAAGAACCTACAAGAGGAGACTACCATCATTTACCTTAAAATTAACCTAAGACATGAAAAACCGCCAAATTATCCACATACTATTTTTAGTCGCATTTCTAATCTTTACAGCACAATCTATAAACGCCGCAACATATCCGGTCGTCATTTCGGAGGTATTTTACGACTCGCCTTTAGAAGAAGATATTGTTGAGCAGGTACACCACAACGGCGAGTTTATCGAATTCTTTAATCCCAATTCCGAAGCAGTCTCGTGAGCCGGATGGATGATTAGCGTCTTTTCCACCACCTTCTATTTCCCTTGCAATTCGACTATTCCGTCGCGCGGTTTACTGATTGTCTCCTATCGGTATCCGTATTCGACCTTCCGAATAAGCGATCTATTCCCTTCCATTGCCTCCGACGACAGCCGTATTTTGTACCAATCCAATATCATTTTATACAATCGGGGCGAAGAAATAACCTTATACGACAACAACGGGATATTGATTGACCGGATGTCCTACAAGGAAGCAGGTATTGTCAACACGAAGTCGTACTGGGATTTAGCAGCCGTTAACGGCTCTTATAAGGGTAGTTCTTTCACGCGTCTGTTTTCCATACAGCGGCATGACATACACGCTACCTTTACCGCCATCACACCGCTGGCGGCAGATTACGAAACCACCGACGCCACTCCCCTTCAGACCCTGCGACATGT
>JBKECE010000010.1:0-27431 GCA_047974325.1 Dysgonomonas sp.
CATATCCTGCGTTCAATGTGAAATTGATTGTGAAGGATGCTATGTTCCAATACCCGTCATTGCCCAAATCGGTGAATGATATCAATGTCGATCTGCTTGTTGACAGTAAAGGTGGATCATTGGACAACATGGTTATAGACATAAGTAAATTTACATTCAATATGGCTGGAAATCCATTCAGTGCAAGCATGAACATCAAAACACCGATGAGCGATCCTGACCTGAAAGCTCAAATAAAAGGAGTTATTGATTTGGGTATTGTGAAAGATGTGTATCCGTTAGAAAAAGGGACACAACTGAACGGAAGGCTGAATGCAGATTTGAATATTGCCACACGGATGTCGGCAATAGAAAAGGAACAGTATCAGAATGTGAATGCGGCTGGTAGTCTGAGTCTGACAAATATGCTCTATAAATCGGCTGATATGGCTGATGTGCAGATTAATGAAGCTGCATTGCAATTTTCTCCCCAATATGTGAATCTGAGTTCTTTGAAGGTGAAAATCGGCAAAAATGATATTTCGGCAACAGGACGTCTCGAAAATTTTATTGCCTACATGCTGAAAGATCAAACACTGAAAGGAACCTTGAACATCAATTCAAATTATTTTAACCTGAATGATTTTATGGGTGGCGATGAAACTGAAACATCATCTTCAACTTCTTCGGAAGGAATTGCAATCCCCAAGAATTTGAATTTTACGGTCAATGCTGCGATGAATCAAGTGGTATATGAAAAAATAGATATAACCAATCTGAAGGGAAGTGTTGGAGTTAATAATGGAGTGCTGTCAATGAAAGATGTATCGGCAAATGCTTTGGGCGGATCGTGTAAGATAGGCGGAACTTATGACACTTCTGATCCTAAAAATCCAAAAGTGAATTTATCATTGAATTTGAGTAAAGTCTCTTTTGCTGAAACATTTAAGCAGGTGGAATCTATTCAGAAATTTGCCCCTATTTTTGAAAAGCTGGCAGGTAACTATTCTATGAACTTGAATTTTAACACAACGCTAGCCGAAAATATTATGCAGATGCTAGGTTCACTCACCGGTAGTGGTGCAATCTCGACGAATGAGGTGAAAGTGGAAGGCGTGGAAGCTTTGTCTGCGTTGTCTTCTGCATTGAAAACAGATGTGTTGAAGTCGTTCAGTGCAAAAGATCTGAATATTCCTTTTTCTATCAATAATGGTAAAATAACAACTAAGCCATTCAGCTTGAATTTTGGTGGAGATGGAAAATTGAGTCTCGAAGGATCAACCGGACTAGATCAGTCTATCAACTATAAAGGAACAGTTGCTTTACCAAAATCATTGACTAAAGGCATTGTTAATAATGTGGCATTGACAATAGGCGGAACTTTCACGAGCCCGAAAATTGGTGTCGACACAAAAGCTCTTCTGACTGATGCAGCTACATCTGCCGCGGAGAAACTTTTGGGAGGTTCACTTGATGATAAGAAAAATGAACTGAACACCAAACTGACAGAAGAAAAAGCCAAACAAGCCAAAAAATTGCGAGATGAAGCAAAAGCGACATCAGACAAGTTGGTGAATGAGGCTGAAAATCAGGGTAAAAAACTTGTTGATGCTGCTAAAAATCCAATAGCGAAAGTTGCGGCTCAGGCAGCATCAGACAAATTGGTGAAAGAGGCCAAATCGCAAGGACAGAAGTTAATTAATGAAGCTGATGTACAAGCAAAAAAAATAGAGGAAGCTCAAGTTTCCAAATAAAGAAAATAACCAATGTGAAAAAGGCTGAATGTTGTTAAACACTCAGCCTTTTTTGTTGTTATATAAATTGTAGGATATATCAAATCTTCCGGAATATAGACAGAATCGATTTGATTTTATAGAATAACACCGAAAATTATGAATAAATATAAACGAATAAATGCTTCAGAGGCTAAAAAACTGGTTGTCGATGTTGACAATGTTCTTTTTTGCGATGTAAGATCCGAAGCCGATTATTCGGAAAGCCATGACAGCCGGGCGATAAACCTCACGCAAGGATATTTACCGTTGTTCATATCAGAGATGCCTAAGAATAAGCCGGTTGTTGTGATCTGCTATCACGGAAACAGTAGCCAGAGTGTGGCTCAATACCTCACGGTACATGGTTTTGAGGATGTATATAGTGTCGATGGTGGCTATGAAGCATGGCAAAATGAAGAATAATTGTTTTAATCTAAAAGAAATGTGAGTAAAAGCCTCTGGATTAGGAAAAGTATTCTTATCTTTGTGCCCGCTAATAACAATTATGTATAATTAAAAATTAACAACGAAAAGAAATGGCAACGAAAATCCGTTTACAAAGACGAGGACGCAAAGATTATCCTTATTATCAGATCGTCATCGCAGATAGCAGAGCTCCACGTGATGGTAAATTTATTGAAAAAGTGGGTTCTTATAATCCAAACACTCATCCTGCTACAGTAGTTTTAAATTTTGACAGAGCTTTGTATTGGATGCAAGTTGGTGCTCAGCCAACTGATACAGTTCGCAACATTCTTTCAGTAGAAGGTGTTCTTTTGAAGAAACACTTACTCGGAGGTGTTAAAAAAGGAGCTTTTACGGAAGCTGATGCTGAAACTAAATTTGAGGCATGGAAGACTGAAAAAACAAATGCTATTGCTTCAATAAGCACTAAAGCTGCTGATAAAGTGGCTGCTACAGCAAAAGCCCGTTTAGATGCTGAAAAAGCAGCTAACAAAGCAAAAGCGGAAGCTGTTGCACAAAAAAGAGCTGAAGAAGCCGCTGCGAAAGCAGAAGCTGCCGCACCTGTAGAAACAGCAGAACCTGCTGCACCTGCTGAAGAAGCCGCTGCACAACCAGATGCTGAAGTGAAGGAATAAAATAGACTTTGCTATAATTTAAATAAAGGGCAACTCTTCAAAGAGTTGCCCTTTTCTGTTGCATCATGTTTCATATGTTAAAGAATATTTTTCTTAAATTTGTAATTTCAACGAAGGATTTCCACAGCATAGAACTTTTTTAGAGTTAAATCAATAATAGAAAAATTTATGAAAAGATTTTTTACATTACTTTTTTTTGTATTGCTTTTGTGCAATATGCAGAGTTATGCCCAATTTGTATCCGGTGGAACGGGCACATTTTATACTTTCGAATCACTGTCGCAGATTGATACATCAGGTGTTGTAAAGTCAGGATCGGAATACTCCGTATCCAAAGATATTACAATTAGCTCAGAGGATACGTTGAATGTTGAAAATAATATCACCGTAAAATTGGCAGATGGCGTCACTATTTATGTGTCGGGGATAGGCATCTTCGCTCCTGCAGATACTGCGGTGTTTACACGTTTAGATGAAAATTCCTCTCCTAAAGGAATTTATTTCAATGAAGATTCGGCCACAACCGTTATAAAAAACATAACATTTGAATATGGAGGCGTGAAATATATTAAAGCCGGAAGTGTTTTAATAACAAATTGCTCATTTAAGGAGATAAATAAATTGTTGAATTATAGCTCTGCTTTAGGTTTGGGCAACAACACTGTGCTTGTAGCAAATTGCTCTTTTATAAGTAATGAAGGTGCAGCCGTAAACAGTGCTGCCAATTACACTTGCAACCTGACATTCAGAGATAATTATTTGTTCGATAATAATACGAGCAATGTGAACTCTCCTCAGATAAATATGAGTAATATAAATGAAGCTGTGACCATTATCAGTGGAAACACAATTATAGGAACTGAACGAACAATGGTCGGTGGAATTGCTGTTTCAAATATGATTTCTCAGACCTTGAATGCAGGTAATGTGGTGATAGAAGGAAATACAGTAAAAAAATGCAGGTATGGTATCACAACCATAGGACCCTTAAATGTTACTATTAAATCTAATATTTTAGTAGATAACAAATATGATACGAATCCGATGAATGGAGGTAGCGGCATGAGTCTATATGATCCATACTATAAACAAAAAGTGGTAGTTACTGAAAACTTGATTACGGATAATTACTGGGGGATAACAGTAATTGGTTGTGGCGATGTAAATATTGGTAAGACAGGAAATCCTCAGGCTGTGGATTACAATCCCGGATTGAATGTATTCAAGGACAATGGAAATAATGATGCATTGTATGATTTATATAACAACAGCACAAATACGGTTTATGCACAAGGAAACACATGGAATGTTGCTGTGCAGGATGCCGAAAGCATCGAATCTGTCATATTTCATAAACCGGACAATGCTGCATTGGGCGAAGTAATTTACATGCCTGATGGTAGCGGTATTGATGCTACTTCGAGAGATTCTCAGGCTTGTTATTATGATGCAAGCACGAAATCGCTTATTTTATTAATATCAGAAAATGTGAACGTTTCTGTCTATTCATTGAGTGGCAGATTTGTTTTTGGTGCAGAAAACCCAAAAGACATTGTTACTCTACCTTCCGGTTTGCAAAAAGGAATTTATTTCGCAAAAGTATTTGATGGCAATAAAACTTCCGTCTTGAAATTTATTTATTGATAAATAACATAATGATTATATGCTTGAAAGTCTCGATTTATTCGAGGCTTTCTTTTTTTATAAAATTTGTTTGCCATTTAAATAAAAGTTCATATATTTATGATATCAAAATAATATCAATAAACTATTGTTATGGAAAAGAAAGAATTTGATTTTAAAGGAATGAAGTTATCCGGCTTCTTAGCTGTTTTTGTTTATCTTGCTTTTGTTGTGCTTTATGTATTTTTAATATCCTATCTGGTGCAGTATATTCCAGAGGATGGAGGTGAAATGCCTTCGGGTATAGAACTTTCTCTGGTGTTCACAATCTTTTTAGGTGCATTAGTCCTGATGTTAGGTGTGCTGGGATTCTTTATAAATGAACCTAATAATGCAAGGGTGATGGTCTTTTTCGGAGAATATAAAGGAACATTTAAAAACACTGGATTCTTTTGGATTAATCCGTTTTACACAAAAAAGAAAATCACGTTGCGTGCACGGAATCTGGATGTTAGTCCGATAAAAGTGAACGACAAAGCCGGAAATCCAATTATGATTGGGATGGTGCTCATTTGGAAAGTATCCGATACTTACAAAGCAATTTTTGAGATAGATTCATCTTCTTTTACGTCTCAGGTTATGAGTTCGGACAGTTCCGGATCTTATGAGCGAGGCATTGCAAAATTGATGAAATCATTTGAAAAATTTGTCTCCATTCAGGGAGATGCTGCTTTGCGTGAGGTAGCTGGACAATATGCATACGATAACAATGAAATACATGTGGAAGATGAATGCACATTGCGGTCGGGTGGTGATACTATTAATCAGAATCTGGAAAAAGAACTGAATGAGCGTTTGGATATGGCAGGTATTGAGGTTATTGAGGCGCGGATCAACAATTTGGCATATGCACCGGAAATTGCAGCCGTGATGCTCCGTCGTCAGCAAGCATCAGCTATCATCTCGGCTCGTGAAAAGATTGTTGAGGGTGCTGTAGGTATGGTTGATCTGGCATTGAAGAAAATATCGGAAGATGGCATCGTTCAACTTGATGATGACAAAAAAGCTTCAATGGTGAGTAACTTGTTAGTTGTGCTCTGTGCCGATGAAGCAGCTCAACCTGTGCTCAACACAGGATCGTTGTATCAATAAACTGACTTATGACACAAAAAGATTCAAAAAAAAGCTTTGTTTTGAGATTAGAACCTGAAATGATGGAAGCCCTCGAGAAATGGGCTGCCGATGAGTTTCGGAGTGTCAACGGGCAAATTTTGTGGATGCTGGATCAAATGTTGAAAAATAATAAGAGGTCAAAACCGAAAAGAAAAATAGAAGATTGACTTATCTTGAAATGAAGTATAATCTGCTGCTGTAAAACAAGAGTAGTCGTGAACAAAGTCTAGAGATACGAACTATTGAAAGAGAAGAACCCGAACAAATAAAATTCGTTCGGGTTCTTCTCTTTTTTTTTCTTCTCTTTAATTGTATATTTTAGTTGCCTTGTTGGCCTCCTTGTTGTCCTCCACCACCTGATTTTACATCATCGTTGTTGATGCTTCGTTCAACTTTTTTGATATTGCTTTTAAGATCACCAAAGCGATAGCTAATGTTGATCCCAAACGATTGACCAATGCGTTCATATTTGGATTCCCGCCAGAAGTTGACATCTTTGGATGTGCTTGTCATTGTCGTTTTGTACCAGAATGGATCGCGTGCCGATAGTCCAATGCTCAGTTTTTTGTTGAGCAATTCTTTTGTTATCGCAATATAGGTAGAGTAGCCTGTGGTAGCTTTGTCTGACTGTAAACCAACACCATATTGATATAAATTGCCTCCAAAATTGAAGCGGAAATCTTTTGGCAGATTGTAAGATCCTCCGCCATACATGTTTGATTCCCATCCTCCATTTTTTAAAGCATTTGTACCCGATCTGTCAAAATGCAGGTAGTTTGTGGATGCGTTCACATATATTCTGAGTTTTTGATTCGGATTCCAGTTGAAGTAAAGGTTGGCTCCCAATCTTTGGTTTTTTCCGATATTTTCGGATGTTGAGATAGTAACCAGTTTTCCTCCTCGGTTTTCTATATAGTCGAAGCTGGCAATGGCATTGTTTGTCCAACTATATCCCAGACTTGCATTTATCATAAATTTTGGTGTGAAACTGCTGTATGTTACATCAAAACTGTGACTGCGTTCAGAGTCGAGTTTTGGATTTCCCATTGATATATTGAGGGAGTCGAGTGTACTCTCGTAGGGATTCAATTGCCAAATACCGGGACGGCTCACACGCATGTTGTACGTTGTTTTTATTGTTTTTGACGTGCCCAATTGATAAGAATAAACGATAGATGGTATAAAATCGAAGTAGTGAGCATTTACTTTCGGTTCATTTGCAAAGAATAGATTTTGGTTTGTTCGGTCAAATCTTACACCTGCTTTGACACTCATTTTTTTAGTTTTGTATTGATAGCTTCCATAACCGGAAAATACGTTTTGAAGCTGGCTCAATTTGTTTCTTTCGGTGAAGTCTGGATCTTCTATCATTTCTCCAACACTGTTTTGTTCATAATAGAAGCCTTTACTATTATTGTCGCGATGAATAAACTTCAAGCCGGCTTCTATGTTATGTTTTTCGGAAAGTGGTTCCACGTAATCGATTTGTCCGGTGTGTTCGGTACTTTCTGTATTATTGTTGGATTCAAAGGGTTCTGTCCGTTTAAGATCTCCATTCGGATTCACGATATCATTCATTCTGGCATTGCTTTCAGAATCATAAGGAGATTGTCCTAGCTTGTATGAAAAAGTCAATAAACGTCCCGGTTTCATGAAGGATTTCTGATAATCGAGACTCATGTCTCCTCCTCCGTATTTATTTTTACTGTTGTTTATTTGGTTGTAGCTGTAAATCATCTGACCACTTGATTCTGCACTGATGGAGGTTTTTCCATCCCAATGTCCTGTATAGTTAGATAGAGATAGACTTAACAGATTTAGGGAATCTATTTCGTAAGAAAACAATGCACTACCCCAAAATCCTCTGCCGTCATATTTATTTGGTGATGTGCTTCTATTCGTGTTTGCATAAGGTGAATATATTTCATATACAGAACTGGAATTTGCTTCCGGTTGCCGCCATGTGTAGTAGCTTCCATTACCGGTAAAACCTAATTTCCCGTATTTGAGAGCCAGGTATAGATTGCCGTTGTAGCTTCCCCGACTATTGATTCCTGCTCCGACCGAGCCTGTGTATCCGTCTGTTGAATTTTTTTCTGTGATAATATTAATGATTGCAGAAACTCCTTCCGCGTCATATTTGGCTCCGGGTTCGGTGATAACTTCCACATTCTTAATACTGCTGGCAGGCATACTTTTAAAAACTTTTTCGGGGCTGTTTGTAAACATATTAGATGGCTTTCCGTTCACTAGTACTTTGTAACTGCTCGATCCTTTGACTTGTATCTTGTCATCGCCGTCGATGGTCACCAACGGCACTTTTCGCAACATATCCAATGCATTAGATGTTTGCGATTCAGGATCATCCTGTGTGTTGTAGGTGAGTTTATCTATATCTACTTTGACAAGTGGTTTCTGAGCTATGACGGTCACTCCTGCAAGTTCTTCTGTCGATGGTTTCATAACCAATTTTCCCAGATCCAAGATTTTTTCTGAGGTCGAAACCTCAAAGTCTTTCACCAAGTCTGCTTGTCCTATATAGCTGGCTGTGATTTGCAGTTTGTCAGCGTGATTGTGCTGGAATGAAAATTTGCCATTGTCGTCCGCAGCAAGGCGTTTAACCACTTTTTTATTCAATGTATCATTTATGTTTGAAACCGATAGTGTAGCGTAAGGAATAGGTTTACTTTCTTCGTCTACAAGCTGTCCTTTGATGGTGATTGAGGTTTGTGCATAAATAGCACACGAAAAAAAGAGGAGAAAAAAAATGGAAATGATAGCTTTCATTAGTTAGTTATTTACGATTTGGTTGTTTTAGTATCTTCTCTAAAGATATTCCGAACTATTGTTCTCTGTAAATAAGTCGCAAAATCTTACATTTTGTCACATTCTGGAGGTGGATACTTTTCACTTTCCAAAGAAATACTTTTTTAACTAAAATGTATCGATATAAACTCTTAATTTAACATAAAAAGTGAGGCGTCTGAAATGAGAGACGCCTCGCTTAAAATTTGTTATAGATGATTTTATTTTACTGTCACTTTTATACCATTGGTATGTGCCGTGAATTCGGGAGCATACATGCATTGAATGGATGTGATACCGTTGGAATATTCACCTGAGCGATTCGCAAAAACAGTATATTCAAAGACGTATGTTCCTTTTGCCAGAAAATCAAAAAAGAAATTGGTAGAAGCATCTTTGGTCGATTGATAATAATAAGTGTTGTTTTGCCATTTGATGCCTGATAAAGTTTCAATTGGCTCGAAACATGAAGCTCTCATATCTTTCAGATGTACGAAATCCATATCTCTGTCGGTTTTGACTGTTAATAGTACAACGACTTTATCACCAATCCGTATGGGTGCATTTTCTGTGATCTGGACAAGTGTTTCTCCTTTATCGCTGTTCTTCACCACAAACAGTTTTTTATCTACATTCAATTCTCCTTTTTGTAGCGTGATTTTATCCAAATCTTCAAAATATTGCCAATAGAGTGTTCCCCATGCCGGACCGTTATCGGATTTTTGGATGTTGACTTTACCCATATCTTTCTTAATTTCCACTCCGGTCCACGATTCTTTGAAGTAGTTAGTCCCCAATGTTTTGTTTTGAGGTTTAATCTCCTGATTTCCAATCTTGATGGCGGATTGTCCGGAATCTGCAAACCAATTGCTTCCCGTACTGAGCAATGCACTGATGGCATCAATGGTTGCATGGGTTGATTCCCATGCCTGTGTTTGCTTTTGTTTGAGCAGCCATTGTTTCATTTTATCCATTTCAGCATCGGATGCTTTGGTTGTTTCAAAAGCATCCATAATGAAAGAATGAACCGTGACAGCCGATTGGCTCATGAATGCATGACTTGTATTATTTGCCCAGAACATACCCATTTCTTCATTAGTGGTGGCATGTTCACGAAGCGATTGCATCAGCTTGCTTGTTAATTCCTTGTTTCCATTGCGTTGAGTCAAAACTGCCAAAAGGGAGCGTTCATACAAATTCAGTTTCGTCCAGTTTTTCTCTACCACTGAGGTATAGAATCTTTCAGCGTCACGTGTCTTGGGGTCATCAATAGGTATATCGCGATAGGATGAGCGCACGTATAGATATTCGAGCTGATTGGTAGATATGCTTGTCAGTTTTTGCCAGTTTTTATCATATCGTTTCAAATTGTCGAAATCGGTCGCGATCTGTTTATCAATATATCTTAGGGCTTGTATTTGAGCTGTTTTGATGTTGGAAGAATATTCCACAGCATTCAACCGTATAAGATTGGCAAAGCCGTATAAAATATATTGGGTAGTGCTTCTATTGGAATACATACCTTTATACCAAGACCAACCGCCATCATTTTGTTGCAGATCGAGCAGTTTTTCAATGGCTTTATCTGTCAACATTTTTGTATTGTTTAGGTCGAACAATGATGACAGGCGGTTCATTTGTTCTGTTTCGTCTTTTGCATCAAGTACCCAAGGTGTTTCTTCCAGCAACACGGCTTTCAATTCCTCATTTTGTTGCAATTTGGAGACAAGTGTTTCTTTGTCGCCACCTTGTTTTTTCCAAGTACTGATCATCGCATTCACTTTTGGATATTGTTTCATGATGGCTGCACCTAAGGTGTTTACGTAGTAGCTTGCAAACCAATTTACGGCATTTTCATTTGTTGGGTTGCTCAAGGTGGGCAAAGCCTGAATAGCATACCATGCCGGATTGCCTGCATATTCCAATGTCAGACGATAGTTGCTTAATGATGTTGATTTGTTATTGACAAATTTGTCGAATACAAAATCTTTACTTTGCATTCCGTTCACATTCATAGTCATGCTTTCCGTTACAAGCATCCGGTTGGGTAATATTGAAATAACGTGTTGCTCTCCATCGCTGAACGATTCGCTTTCGGCAATGATGCGGCAACCAAGCATATCGGCATTTGCAGGCACTTTAAATAACCAACTGACGGACGATGACGCATCTTTGTTGAGCGAAAACGGCTGATATTGGTTTTCAAGAGCAATGCTTTGTACCTCATTTGTTAAAGGATTGAAGAATTCTAACCTCACTTTCCCGTTAATGACATTATCGGACAAGTTCGATATTTTAGTAGAAATGCTTGTCAGGTCACCTTCTCGTACAAATCGAGGTATATTGGGTGTGACCATCAATTCTTTACGGGAAATGGCAATGGCTTCCAATTGTCCTATATTCAGACTCTTGTCGTATGCCAATGCACGGAATTTCCATGTTGTATTGCTTTCAGGGACAACGAAACTGATGCTGGTTTCTCCTTTTTCATTTGTACGCAATTGCGGATAGAAAAATGCTGTTTCATTAAAATTGCTGCGTATCTGCTGCATAGGAGCAGCTTTATCGCTTGCGAATGATTCATCAGAAACATCATCAAAATTCGAATTTTCTATACTTGTACTTGACGGATTTTTAAATGATATACCAGCTGCTTTACCGGATAAACTTGTACTAAGGTCTCCATCAACTATAGAATCAGACATTACCTGTTCTGAAGTTTTTGTTGTCGACATACGATACAATCTCCGACTGTTTTGGTAGAAATCGAACCCAAACCAATTTATATGATCCCACTGAAAATCAGGGTAGTCACTATAATTGCTAGAATAGAAGATGTTTTTATTGTCTGTAGCGAATGAATTATCCACTTGAAAATTATTGTTTCCATCTATTCTTTTTGTTGGTATGTCAAATATCCAAATGGATGGATATGACAACTTATCTAATGAGGTGTCGTACATGGAAGCCAGAAGCTCGGCTATTGCAGGTTTGTTGGCATTATCTTTGACTGAGATACGCCATTCTTCGTTTTGTCCGGGACGCAATTTGTTGCGGAAAACTTTAAATTTCAGGTCAAGTTCCTTTACTTCACTTTTTTTGTTTAGTAAGATATTTTTCTGATAAGCAACTTCGTCAACAACATAAGTGAATGCCGCGCTAATACCATCTCCGTATATGCTTTTATATGGAATTTTCAGTGTCTTATTCTCATTGCTTAGTTTGAATTGCTGACGTTCCAGCACTTCATTGTCTTTCATCAAATTCAGCATTATAGTCGATTCTTTAGCTGATATTCCGATGATGATTTCAGCATCTTCCTTTTCTTCGAAATCTGTTTTCTTTGAGATCAGCCAATCGTTTGTATTTATTGGAGGTTTTTTGTCGTTGAACGAATAGAGCACAAATCGTGTTTCGTAGTTGACGTCTCGCTCTTTGTCATCTGTGGTTTTCAATCGTAAGCAATATTTAGCAGACGGATTATTTTTTAGTATTTCTTTCAGATCGAATGTTTTGCCTGTATCAAACTGCCCTGAAGAAATTTCATTACCTATGCTATCTGTGGACAAGACATTATATATGGTATAAGAACCTTTTGCTTCTATTTCTTTTTCATCAAGATTAGATGCTTTGATGATAATGGGAGTTTGGGATGTTCTGTTCAGTTTTTCGGGGATATTTGTCGATAGTATCATGGAAACATTTCCCACGGCAAAGTTGTAGTTTCCAATCTGACTTTCTCCATTCAGGTCAGTCACTTTGGCTTCCACTCCAAAATTATAAATCTGATTAAGCGGAACTATTCTGCCGGCATTGTCATTTTGAGGAATGGTGAAAATTATTTCAAAAGAACCATCATCTTTGGTGGTCACTTCATTGTTTTCCAATAAACTGGCTTCGGAATTGTACCATCTGAAAAAAGAATAACGGTTGATTGTATATTCCACAGTTGCGTTTTGGAGCTTAATCCCTGAAAAATTTTCCGCATGACCTATAATTTTTACTGTATCGCCAAAGGCATAAGTAGATGTCAAGGTGTCAAATGTGACCTGAAAAGTAGGACGTTTATACTCCTCTACAAGGAAATATGCTGTTTGTGCTCCTATTTGAAGACTGTAACTTCCTGTAAGACCACTTTGGGGCAAGACAAAATTGTCACTAATGGAACCAAAATCATTGGTCTTAAGTGTTTTCTCTGAAATTAATTGCCTGTTTGCATTGTACAAACTCACTTTATATTCTTTGCCGGGTATCACTTTTAATGCATCTTTGTCGCTTTCTGCAATTGCTACGGCTTTGAAGTAAACAGTTTGCCCGGGGCGATAGATGCTCCTGTCTGTGAAAATATTTATTATGTCTTCCTTTGTACTTGAAGATGTATTTTGACTGTAGTAATAGGAATAAGGAAAATCGGTATATTCAGATGGCGAATCATTTCCTAAGGTTGCTCTGTAAGAAAAATTTCTCCTTAAATTTTCTATTTTGGACATATCTATATTGTATGTGGCGATGCCTTGTCTGTCTGTTTTGACTGTCGAGAACAAAGTATATCTATTTTCGCCTTCCGTCCATGACCTTGTGTATATATTTATGTCCGCTTTGTTAATGGGTTTCCCTGTGTTTCGATCAACTACATAAAACTCATAGCTATTATTGTTCGCTTGACGTCCGAAATAAGCTAATTTTGTGATACTGAACTCAAATGTATCTAGGTTATTGTCTCTTTCGCTCTTCTTGTCAAATTCCGTGATGATTGTATAATTCCCTATTTTATCTAAATCCAGATTTATTGTCATTGTATCTGATTCATATGTGTTTTTAGGACTCAGATTGTAAGTTTGTGTTTTTACGATGCTGCCTGATAAGTTATCTTTTATACTGAGAGCCAATTTATTCAGGTTCTTATATTTGAGCACGATACTTTTGTTTCTGCTGTCCGGATAAAAGGTCTTTTTGCCTGATATTTCTGCATACGGACTTTCCAAAGCGTCTAGTTTTTGTGTCAGCAGGTTGATGCGCTTGTATTTTGGATATCTGTCGATTCCTGTTTTGCACCAATCGTATACTTGTTTCAAGGTTGCTGCATTTTCATTGTCTTCCGCTTCGTATCGATCATAATTTGCGGAGTATATTTTATCAATTATTGCACCTATTATCTCTACATTGAAGTCGTAGCTTTGATACTTTTTTTCTAAAGTTTTGAGTAAATCCAGCGAATATTTAGAGCTATAAGTTGTGGAGTTGGCGGATAGAAAATTGTTCTTACTGAGTTCTGTTAGAACGATTGTTTCGTCCATATTTCTGTCTATGAGCGATCTGAAATATGTGGAGTAATATTGTAATGTTCGTAAGTCTGCGTTGCCAGAGAAATCCAATTTGTAGAAGTCAGCAGCCGGAACTGCTAAGTCTTCAATCTTATAGTTGCTTTTTTGCAAAGTCTTTTGCAGGTTGCCTATCTGGAAATCTGAAGATTGATCAATGGCTCTTTTCATCAAAAAGTCATAGAGGGTGGGGTAGACAAGGCGCGAATCGTCTGTGAGTATAATTATATCCTGGTAGGTTTTAGTTGTGGTTTTCTCGAGACTAGACCTGTCTTTTATGGAAAGATCTAAATGTTCGATCACTTTGTTGTGGAAAATATTTTTTGTCCACTCATTCATGTTGTCAGGAACAAAATCTCCAAGGTTTGTTCTCTGATCGATAGTCCACGAATCCTTGTTGTAATAATCGAAATATAGCTCGGAAAGCATAGAATGAAGCAAAGCCCGATCTTCAACTTTCGGTGTTGAGGAAAGCAAATTTTCCAAATCGGCAAAGATTTGGCTACTCTCTTGCCTATCAATATCAATTTTATATTTGTTGATATGGATGAGAGCTTTGATGGTTTGAGGTGTGTTCTTCTCGGCTACGGCTTGCTTCAATATTTTATCAACAACATCGGTTGCCGATTTTGGCAAGTCGTCATTTTCAAATTCTGTAACCTGTTTCCACAATACATCGTACTGATTCATTGTAGTCTGTTTTTGATTCGTTTGGGCAAAAGTTCCGGCAATACATAGAAATATTAACCCAAGAGTTAGTAATTTTCTCATAAATATTGATTGTTATATTTTATATGTTTTTCCCGTATAGATGCAATTCTTTGGAGAATATCATAAATGAAAGTTTTATTTTTATATTTTTTTTACAATAGAGACAATATAGTAACAAATATTTATTTCCTATTGTTTAATAAATGTACTATCAGGCAGAGTATGATGAAAGTTGCACCAGTGATGACAACTCCGTCCCAACCGTAAAGTTCCCATGCTTTTCCTCCGCAAAGCGTGCCTGCTGAGCCACCAATGAAATAAGAAGTCATGTAGAATGTATTTAACCTGTTTGTTGCTTCAGGGTAAGCCGAATAGACAAAACTTAAATTGCTGACATGCATTGCCTGAAGTCCCAGATCGAGAAGAATGATTCCGATGATGAGACCTGCGTATGTGTCTCCGGATACATAAAACATTCCCCAAGCTGCTATCATCAGACAACAGGCTATGGTGATGATATTATTTTTACTCATCTTGATGTATGCGACAAGGGAAGATGCGAGAGCACCAAAGATTCCTGCTAAACCGAGCAAGCCGGCAACATCGCTCCCTCTGAAAAATGGAGGTTGCTCGAGATGGAATGTGAGTGTAGTCCAAAAAATAGAAAATGCACCGAAACCCAAAGCTCCGCGCAATGATGCCAGCCGCAGACCTGGCAATAGTTTGGCATACTTGAATATGGAATACATCAATTGGGAATAACTGCCTCTGAATGTAGGCTCTATCGGTGGAAGTTTTTTAATCAATAAGAATATCAGTATGAGGATGAATCCGGCAGCTATGAAGAAAACGGTTCGCCAGCCTAAATATTCACCTATCATTCCGCTAAATACACGTGAAGACAAAACACCGATCAGTAACCCAGCCTGAACCAGACCTATATTCTTGTCTTTTGCTTCAGGTGCAGAAAATTGAGCGGAAATGGCCACAAACATTTGTGTAACAACTGTGGATATTCCTATAAACAGGCTGGCTGTGATCATAATGGTCAACGATCTGCTGAATGCGAAAATGACTAAGGAGATAAGTGCGAAAATGAGTCCGGAGACAATCAGTCTTTTTCTTTTCAGCATATCTCCTAATGGAATGATGAATAGCAGTCCCAATGCATAGCCAATTTGTGTAAACATGGCGACTTTGCTTGTTGCCGCTTCAGATTCTTCAAACTCTCGTGAAATCATTCCCAGCAGAGGTTGGTTGTAGTAGTTGCTGGCTACGACCAAACCTGCACCTACAGCCATTAACCAAATGGTGCTTTGAGGCAGATATTTATTTTTTTCTTGCTCTGAAAACAGCATCGTTTATTCTTTTGTCAGATATTTGGCTAAGGCTTCGGCACTACGTTCTCCATCCATACCGGCAGAAACTATTCCTCCGGCATAGCCGGAACCTTCGCCGCAAGGAAATAAACCTCCGATCTCTATGTGTTGCATTGTATCTTTGTTTCTTAAAACACGAATGGGTGATGATGTACGGCTTTCGACACCTAAAATGACAGCTTCGTTTGTTAAATAGCCTTTGTACTTTTTCCCGATTGATCTAAAACCTTCCTGAAGGCGTGTGCGAATGAACGGAGGCATCCAATCATGCAATGGTGAAGGTGTTGTGCCCGGAGAATAAGATGTCGCAGGAAGTGTTTTACTCAAACGGTTATTTAAGAAATCAAATAAACGTTGAGCCGGGGCAACCTGTGTTTTACCTCCTGCAATCCATGCCATTTTCTCATAATCTTCCTGAAATTTAAGCAGAGATAGTTCGCCATATTGCTTGTAATTGGGGAAGTCTTCAGGATGTATTTCTACTACTATACCCGAATTAGACCATTTAGAACCTCTATTTGCGGGAGACATACCATTCACTACTACTTGTTCCGGCGCGCTTGCAGATGGCACAATGAATCCACCGGGGCACATACAGAAAGAATATACACCCCGATTTTCAACTTGCACCGCAAAGTTATATTCGGCCGCAGGCAAATAATCACCACGTCCTTCTTCAGTATGATATTGAATTTGGTCTATCAGGTGTGCAGGATGCTCTACCCTCACACCGACGGCTAAACCTTTAGCTTCTATCTTTATTTTTTGTCGGTGAAGCATATAAAATACATCCCTTGCCGAATGTCCTGTTGCCAGAATGACGGGTCCGGTGAATGTATCGCCATTTTGAGCTCTTATTCCTTTCACTTTGTTGTTTTCAATCAGAATTTCGTCCATCCGTGTATTGAAATGGACTTCTCCACCTGATTCGATGATTTGTAACCGCATTTTCTCAATAATAGACGGAAGCTTGTTTGTCCCGATATGGGGATGTGCATCAACTAATATGTCGGAGTTGGCTCCATGTTGGCAAAATACACTCAATATTTTATCTACGCTTCCACGTTTTTTGCTGCGTGTGTATAGTTTCCCATCTGAAAAAGCACCAGCTCCACCTTCACCGAAACAATAATTGGATTCGGGATTCACGGTCTGCTCTTTTGAGATAGATGCCGTGTCGCGCTTTCTTTCTCTCACGCTTTTTCCCCGTTCCACGACAATCGGGCGAATGCCTAGTTCTATCAACCGCAAAGCTGCGAAGAGTCCTGCCGGACCAGCTCCTACAACAATTGCCTGAGTTTTGTCTGAAACGTTGCGATAAACGACCTGTTCGTATCCGGTTTCCGATTCAGGTTCGTCTATATACCCTCTTACAGTCAGATTGATGAAAATGGTTCGCTGACGAGCATCTATTGAACGTTTGATAATTCGTACGGACGAAATATCATTGATCTTAACCCCTGCCTGTTTAGCATAAATGGATTTTATTGTCTCTATATTGGAAGCTTCTTGCGGGCTTATTCTTAAATCTATATCTTTTTGCATCTGTTTAGTTTTATCTATATTGCAAAGATAAAAGAAAAGAGCTTTACCTTATTGAATAAATGTTTTATATTTGATTGCTGAAAATAAAAAAGAAAGCAACAATGGATGTAAAAATAGAAGATTCTTGGAAAAGACAATTGCAATCGGAGTTTGATAAGTCATACTTTGAGCAATTGACTGGGTTTGTACGTAACGAATATAAAACAAAACAAATCTTTCCACCGGCCAAGCTCATATTTAATGCATTTGATCATACTCCATTTGATAAAGTTAAAGTTGTGATTCTTGGGCAAGATCCGTATCACAATGATGGCCAAGCTCATGGACTTTCTTTTTCAGTGAACGATGGTGTAAAATTTCCGCCTTCATTGCTTAATATATTCAAAGAGATCAAAGACGATCTGGGAAAAGATATACCTGAATCGGGCAATCTGACCCGATGGGCAGACCAAGGTGTGATGTTGCTCAATGCCACATTGACAGTTCAGGCTCATCTTGCCGGTTCGCACCAAAACAAAGGATGGGAAACGTTTACGGATGCCACTATAAAAAAAATAGCCGAAGAGAGAGAAAATATTGTGTTTATGCTTTGGGGAGCCTATGCTCAGAAAAAAGGAGTTTTTATAGATCCTGACAAACATCTTATATTGCGATCTGTGCATCCTTCTCCACTTTCTGCTCATGGCGGATTTTTTGGATGTAAACATTTTAGTAAAGCAAATGAATATCTGGTATCGAGAGGAATCGAACCGATTGAGTGGTGATTTTGACGAACTCTTTTTATAATATTGTATTTAGGAATAGCGGAAAATTTGTATTTTTGTCCATTCATTTTTTGAACAACAGGAAGAATTAAGATATTTAAATCAGAAGAGTTATGAGGGTTCTAAAATTTGGAAGTGTGTGCCTAGCTTCGGCCGATAGGATGAAGCTTGTTGCTGAAATAGTGTGCAATGCACCTAACAACATCGTAATTCTTTCTGCGATAGCGGGAACTACACATGCTTTAGAAGAAATATCTAACTATTTGTACCGAAAAAATATAGAGGGTGCAAATGAGGTGATAAATAAACTAGAAACCCGTATATTAGCTGAAATATCAAGATTGTATGAATCTGAAAAAATAAAAGGGCAAGCGATAGAATTATTGGCGACTAAAATTGCCTATATCCGTTCTTTCACAAAAGATTTGTTCACGCTCTTTGAAGAGAGGATTATGTTGGCTCAGGGTGAATTGTTGAGTTCAGGTTTGTTTCATCTGCTATTGGTGGAACAAGGGAAAAATGCCAGTCAGATTATGGCTCTTGATTTTATGAGAACGGATAAAAATAAGGAACCTGATCCTGCCTATATTAAAGAACGATTGACAGCATTGCTTGACAAAGAGAGTGATGTGGATGTTTTTGTGACACAAGGCTATATTTGCCGAAATGCATATGGTGAAATAGACGATTTGCGGAGTTCGGGAGGAAGTGATTATTCTGCGTGTTTGATTGGGGCAGCTGTTGATGCAGATGAAATTCAGATCTGGACAGATTTGGATCGCATGCAAAACAATGATCCGTTAATTGTTTCATCGGCAAAGCCTGTAGACCAACTTAGTTTTGACGAAGCCGCGGAGTTGGCTTATTTTGGCGATAAAATATTGCATCCGACTTGTGTGCTTCCTGCTAAAATGGCAAATATACCTGTCCGGTTGAAAAACTTGTTGGAACCACAAAGTCAGGGGACACTTATTTCAAATGCATTAGTAAAAGGCTCAGTTAAAGCTGTTGCTGCAAAAGACGGCATCATTGCAATTCAAATTAAATCGGGGAGGATGCTCCTGGCTCACGGTTTTTTACGTAAAATTTTTGAAGTGTTTGATTATCATCAAACCTCAATTGATATGATTGTTACGTCCGAAGTTGGAGTTTCGGTGACGATAGATAATCCGCGTAATTTGCAAGAGATAGTAGATGATCTGAAAAAATTTGGTACGGTGTCGGCTGATAAAGATATGACTTTGATCTGTGTGGTTGGCGATTTAGATTGGCAGAATGTGAGCTCAGAATCAATAATTCTCGATGCTGTGAAAACATTGCCTATCCGTATGATTTCTTACGGAGGAAGCAATTATAATGTATCCTTTCTGGTGAATGGCAAAGATAAAAAGGAGGCTTTGCAACTGTTGAACGCAAAATTATTTTGAGAGTTAATAAAAACAAGGTAAAAAATATATTTAATAGCTAGGTTATATGACAAAAGGAAATTTTCCTGTAGAATTATTTAAAAAAATAGAGACTCCATTTTATTACTATGATGTAGATCTGCTGAAAAAAACATTGCAAACCATCAGAGAACTGACTCAGAAATATGGATATGTACAGCACTATGCAGTGAAAGCCAATGCAAACCATCATCTGTTACAAATTATTGCAACAGCCGGATTTGGAGCCGATTGTGTTAGTGGAAATGAAGTGAAAGCGGCTATAAGTGCAGGATTCCCAGCAAGTAAAGTTGTTTTTGCTGGTGTTGGCAAAACCGATAAAGAAATCAATCAGGCATTGGATTATAATATATTTTGCTTCAATGTTGAGTCTCTTCCCGAACTGGATGTGATTAATGAGCTTGCAGGCAAGAAAGGTAAAAAAGCGCAAGTGGCAATCCGTATCAATCCGAATGTTGATGCACATACCCATGAATACATAACAACAGGATTGAACGAAAACAAATTTGGTTTCAGTATGTCATCTTTGCCTACTGTGATCGAAGTGTTGAAAACCCGGACTAATCTGGAGCTGATCGGCATTCATTTCCATATTGGTTCTCAGATTACGGAAGTTGATTTTTTTAACCCTTTATGTGATAGGATAAATGAACTTCAAAAATTCTTTGAAGACAGAGGCGTGAAACTGCAACATATCAATGTGGGAGGTGGACTTGGTGTCGATTATGAAGATCCGGAACTAAACCCAATACCGGATTTTAAATCTTATTATGAGATGTATCATAATAATCTGGAATTGCGTCCCGGACAAACTCTCCACACAGAACTCGGACGTGCTATAATCGCTCAATGCGGCTCGTTGATTTCGCGCGTCACTTATGTGAAATTTGGAGAAACAAAGAAATTCGCAATATTAGATGCAGGTATGACTGATCTTATCCGTCCGGCTCTGTATCAGGCATATCATAAAGTGGAAAACATTTCATCGGATCTTGCTCTCGAAAAGTATGATGTTGTTGGACCGATATGCGAATCGTCAGATTTTTTTGTGAAGGACTATGATTTGAATGAAGCACATAGAGGTGATTTCTTTGCTTTACGTTCAGCCGGAGCTTATGGCGAAATCATGGCTTCTCAATATAATTGCAGGGAATTGCCAAAAGCTTATTTTTCAGATAAAATCTAACATTTAAGATATATGGAACAAGAACCGGATGCACGTTTTCCGGTTTTTGTTTCTCAACATTGATACTACATAATAATATAATGGAAGAGATTCTTTCGTATTTTGAATTTACAGAATTAGAACTGATTTTTTTATTGACTTTTGGAATTCTTTGGTTGATTCAGGTATTCTTTTATTTTGTCTATTATAGAAAACCGTTGGTCTATCGAAAGAAGCAAATGTCACGAGAAATAGATATACATAGTTCTCTCGTAAAACCATCTGTTTCTGTAGTTATTATTTCAAAAAACGAATCTGTGAGTCTGGAAAAAAACCTTCCATTCGTTTTATCTCAGGATTACCCGGACTTTGAAGTTATTGTTGTCAATGATGGCTCTACGGACGAGAGTGAAGAAGTGCTACGTCGTCTGGAACATACTAATCCTCATTTATATCATACTTTTTCTCCAGATTCGCGTGACCGCAAATTGTCTATGACAATCGGGATCAAAGCTACGACTAAAGATGTGTTGTTGTTCACCGAAGCTTCTTGCAAGCCCTTGTCCGATCAATGGATTGAGCAGATGATGGAACATTTGACAGATCAGACAGAGGTTGTTCTCGGCTATAGTTATTATGAAGGAGATACTTCTTTTTATAATAGAATGGCAAATTTTGATGGTTTGTATTTTAGCTTGCAATACTTATCAAAAGCTATCTTGAAACATCCTTATACCGGAACATTCAGAAATCTGGCTTTTCGCAGAAAATTATTCTTTGATCACAAAGGCTTTTCAGAGGTGCTCAATTATGATAGTTGTGAAGATGTTTTTATCAATAAGGTGATGAACAAAGAGAATGTTACTGTGTCTCTGAGTCAGGATAGTTTTACGTCTATGGTGCTTGATTCTTATTCTTTATGGAAAAATATAAGGGTGACTTATAAGCGGGCTGAGAATCATTTTAAAGGTGGACGACACAATATTTTTTCTGTCGAAACGCTATCACGGCTACTTTTCTATCTTGTTTTTGTCCTGTTGTTGGCTTATGGTATTGTCTTGGAAAACTGGGCTTTTGTTGGCGTTGTCGGGCTTCTTTTTGCAATTCGTCTATTGATTCAGATGATTATAATAAACAAAGCTGGAAAATATTTCAAGACATCAACATTCTATTGGTCTTTCATATTATGCGATATCCTGCAACCGTTCTACAATTGGAGTTTTGGATTGCTGAGCAGGAAGAAAGATAATCAAAAATACCGCTCGGTTCATATGTAAAGACACTTCTGAGAAAGGCTTTTGTAAATCTTTTAGTCTGGCTGCACATCTTCGCCCAATGATTTTTCTTTTTCTTTTTTCTTTTGGTAAGGTAGGTTTATTTTTTCTTGCCAATAGAGCCACAGTAGAAATACTACACCATCGTAATACAACCATTTGAAAATATCATTATGGAACATCTGGAACCAATCTCTGTAGAATTGCCAGTATGAAACTTCCGGACTGATCCATACCCTTTTGTTGTACCACCCATTAAATCCTATGAACCAGTCGGGATATCCGTCTTTTATTACAAAAACAGTAGCAATGATTCGTACCACATTTATGACATTGAGTATAAGCATTGATATAGGAATGAAGATCAGCTTCTTTTTCCAAGGACCGTAATATAAGGCAATGATCAGGGCAAACAAAACAACCTGTTTTATTCCTGTGCATCCCCACACAACGTTCAGCCTATAAGATCCAGGGAAACTCAGAACCGTGCCGTTTAATCTCAGGTTTTCATAGTTCATCAAGTCGTGTATCACCCAATATACAAGTCTGGCAGTCCAATTACAAATTGGCTGCACTGTGTGGGTAAGATCCTTTCCGAGTACGATGAATAAAGAGGAGTCTACGCCTTCTTTAATGATTAGTTTCCAGATAAAATCAAGTGTGATAAACAGAAAAAGAAACCAGATAATATCCTTGAAAGGAATCAATGCTTTGACTGTTTTTTGTATAAATCCTTTTATTTCTGACACCATATATTAGACTAATACGTTAGATCAATGCAAAGATATTAAAATAGGATGATGAAGATCCCATCACTTTATAAAAATAGTTATAATGGTGTGAATGTTTGTTATAAATGCTCTGTCTGGTGCATTTATAGGCGCATCAATCCAAATAAATAAGTTAAGATATTTAAATTTTAGACTCATAAAGAAGATCAACCTCATAAAATAGTTAGGTTGTGAATGAAAAAACAATACATTTGTAATCGTAAAATCCGGTTACGAAGATTAATGATATACATAAATTGTTATAATGCTGAATACTAATAGGTTACTTTTTGTTGCAATTTTGCTTTGCATTTCATTGGTGGCAACAGCCCAAAATACAAACTCTCCGTATAGCCGGTATGGTTATGGTGTTTTAAACGACAATGGCATCGGCATTTCAAAAGCGATGGGAGGTATTGCGTACGGCCTCAGGAGGAATGCAAATATTAATCCGTCAAATCCGGCATCCTATTCAAAGATCGATTCTCTGACGTTTTTGTTTGAGATAGGGTTGAATTACAATAAAGGATGGTTGAGTGACAAATCGGGTTCTGTATCGAAAGACAATGGCGGCTTGGATTATATTGCAATGATGCTGCCTGTGTCCAAACAATTAGGATTCAGTTTTGGTATCTTACCATATTCGTCCGTAGGTTATAAATATGGTGGCATAGAAACGATAAATGGAGTTTCATACCAGAGACAATTTGAGGGTTCTGGTGGATTTAGCCAAATATATGGCGGTCTGGCATACGCTCCGATAAAAAGACTTTCAGTCGGTGCAAATATATCTTATTTATATGGTTCTCTTGATCATACAAGGAGTGTTCCAGCATCATCTAATTTGAGCAATACATATACTAGTTATAGAAGTTTTACTTTGAATACGGCGAAGTTCGATTTTGGGTTGCAATACGAATTGCCTATTGCCAAAGACAAATCCTTAATCTTGGGAGCTGTATATTCTCCTAAGATTAATTCGAGAGGAACATATTCGGGTTATGGATATGAATCGAATGTATCGACAGGTTCTTCTGTTGTGACGAGAATAGATTCTATGGCAGACATAAGAGGAAATGCCGGATTACCAGCTACTTATGGCGTAGGTTTCACTTATGCTTATAAACAAAACTGGGTAGTGGGTGCCGATGTGAAGTATGAAGAGTGGTCTAAAGTTCAGTATGATAAGGTTTTGGGCGATAATATGGACGATGTGGATCGTTTCAATGATAAAGTAAAAGTGAGTGCAGGTTTTGAATATGTGAGTAATCCGTTGGAAAGAAACTATATTAAAAGAATGAGATTCCGTGGAGGTGTTAATTATTCAAATTCATACCTGAATGTGAAAACAAATGAAGGCGAAATAGGTGGGTATAAACAATATGGTATGACCGTCGGAGTTGGTTTACCATTCCGTGATATGAATTTCACAGGACGCACCTCATTTATAAATGTTAATCTTGAATATAAGCTCCTCAGTCCCGAAATATCGAATATGGTTAAAGAACAATATTTTGGAGTATCGGTCAGCGTAAATATTAATGATTTGTGGTTTATGAAAAGTAAATTCCGTTAATTGATCTCATCTTGGTTCTCAAAATACAAAATAGACGAATATTATATTATGTAGCAACTTTCTTTGGAGTTGCTATGTTTCTTTTTTCAAGTTGCAAGGAAGAAAAAAAACACCTGATATCGGGTGTGTATAATCCGGAATTGATTCCGAGGATAAACTCGGATAGTGTGAATATGCTCGTGTCAGATTCAGGAATTATCAGATACCGACTTGTGGCTGCGAGTTGGCAGTTTTTTGAGCAGACAAAAGATCCGCATTGGTATTTTCCAAAAGGATTTTATGTGGAGCAGTTTGACTCATTGTTTCATGTTCAGGTGAGCATAAAAGCTGATACGGCATGGCGTTATACAAAACAAAATTTGTGGAAATTGAAGGGGCATGTTTTTGTGAAAAACATTAAGGATGAAACCTTTGCAAGCAATGAATTGTTTTGGGACGAAAAAGAACAAAGAATATATTCAGCGGCATATATAGAAATAAAACAACCGGACAAATTGATGATAAAAGGAATGGGATTCAATGCAAATCAGACCTTGACCAGTTGGCAAATACTTAAGCCATTTGACTCAGAAATTTATATAAAAGACAATAGTCTTCAATGACATGCATCCGCGATGGAAGTATTTCTGGTTTCAAGTTCTTACGTTTTAGAAAAAAGCAGTTCATACAATATTATAGGAGATAAAAAAACAGTTTTTTAATCAGATATTACTTTTTTCAATACAAAATGCTTATATTCGCGTGCTAATTTTAGTCAGAAAAGAAAAAATTAATATAAAATAATAAAATACTTTGTTATAAATGGCAACATTACAGAAGATTAGGAATAGAGCAGGCTTGCTGGTAGGAGTGCTTGGATTTGCTTTATTAGCTTTTATCTTGGGCGAACTTTTAAACTCAGGAACATCAATATTCAATAGATACAAAGATAAAGCATTTACTGTGAATGGAGATGTCGTATCTACAAAAAAATATCAGGATCGCGTTACCCAAATGGAGGAATTCCAAAAAGCATTGTCTCAAAACAATAGTTTGACCGAAGAAGAGAGTGCCCGTATAAAAGATGAAGTTTACCAACAAATGGTGAAAGAAATGATTCTTGACGATCAGGCCGGAGAATTGGGACTTACGGTGACAAAAGAAGAAATGAATGATCTTGTTTTTGGACAAAACCTTTCACCTGTGTTGACACAAATGTTTGGCAATCCTCAGACCGGACAAGTGAACAGGGAAGCAATCTCCCAATTTCTGAAAGCTGTGACAACTGATGTTAGTTCTGCCAAAACAAATGAAGAAAAAGCTCAATTGCTAAATGTACAGGCTCAATGGGCTATTATAGAAAATATGATAAAGTATCAACGTTTGGAAGAAAAATATACTTCACTTTTCGCTGGTGCGTTATTAGTGAATAATATTGAGGCTAAGGCAAGTTTTGAATCTACTAAAAAATCGGCTGATATTGCATATGTTGTTCAACGATATTCTGCTGTGCCGGATTCAACAATCACAGTGACTGATGCAGAGATAAAAAAACTTTATGAAGAACGTAAGAATAACTTCAAATCTCAAACGGATTTAAGAAAAATTTCTTATTTCGTAAAAGATGTCATTCCTAGTGCAGATGATTATGCAGCCGTAGAAAAGCAAATAAATGCAGTTCATGATCAATTACAGAAAACAGATAAACCGGAATTGATTGTTGCTGACTATTCTGAAAAACCATATGAAGATATATATGTATCTGAAACAAAATTACCGGCCGATGTTAAGACTTTTGTTGAGACAGCTGCTCCTGGAGCTGTTTTAGGACCGATTAAAGGTGATGAAGAATTCAGCGTATACCGTCTGGTCGATAAGACTGTGAGACCGGATACTGTATCATTCAGAATGATAAGCATTCCTGAAGGTGCAAATAAGAATATTAGTACCAATTTTGCGGATAGTGTACTCAATGTAGTAAAAGGTGGAAAAGACTTTGCAACCGTAGCCAACGAATTACAACCAAATTCAAATGGCGGTTTGGTAGAAAAAGTTACTGAAGAGGCTTTAGCATATAATAAATTAGACAAAGATTTTATAAATACAAGTTTCAATACACCTATTGGTGAGATTGTGAAAATAACAAGCCGTGGAGCTATACATATTTTAAAAATAGAATATAGATCAGCTGCTGTTTCCAAAGTAAAACTGGCAACTGTGTATATGACAGTTCCTGTTAGTGACAGAACTATAAACGGAATAGACTCTGAGCTGAACAAATTTGTTTCGGCAAATGGCAATAAAGATAGTTTTGTGAAGGTAGCAAATGAAAAAGGTTACAATATCTCAGCTGATGTGTTGGTTAATCCTGCAGCTCCGTCCTTGAATGGAATTAACGGGTCACGTTCTGTAATTCATTGGGCTTATAATGAAAAAGTGGGTTCTATAAAGAAATTTGATACCGAAACAGCACGTATTGTGGCTCTGATAACAGAAGATATCAAAGAAGGTTATTTGCCTTATACGATGACTGAAATTAATAGCCGATTGAAAGCTGAAATTATTAAAAATAAAAAAGCTGAGAAATTTATAGCTGCTTTCAAAGCAAAACCAGCAACAAATTTGGATGCTTATGCTCAAAATTTTGCTACAAAAGTTGATACTTGCAAGTTCGTTAGTTTTGGAACACCTAACATTCAAGGTTTAGGCCGTGAATATGTGATGAATGTGTATGCGGAATTAGGTAAAGTAAATGCTGTTACCGGACCTGTAAAAGGTGAAAACGGTGTATATGTACTTTCTGTGCTAAATAGCGAAGAACAACCTGCAACATATCAACCAGAGGCTGTCAAACTTCAATTGCAGAGACGATATAATAATATATTGGGTTATACACTCGCAAGTATGAATGAAGCCATGAAGGTGAAAGATAATAGAGCGAAATTCTATTAAAAAGAAAGTTTCTTGTTTACAAATATGAAGCGAAGGCTCTTAAAGAATTATCTTTAAGAGCTTTTTTTATAAGTTTGTATTTTGATAATAAAAAT
>JBKECE010000013.1:0-1721 GCA_047974325.1 Dysgonomonas sp.
ATGAATTAAGCACCTACGATCGTCCGAAATATAAAGTAACTGCCGATAAAATTATGGCTTCTTTATCTTCACCGGCTTATCGGGCTATTTTAGGTACAAACGGTAATTTCTTGCTGATGCAGTCCGTAGGGAGTATTCCACACGGACCTGAAATTGACGTGCCGCTTAACTATGCCGATTATTATTTCGTAGAGGCTTTACTCCGTAAAAGGGCTATCGAAAAAAAAGGGGATAGTCGCTAACTACTATTTACTCATCGTACATACTGAACACTAAAATGAACCGTATTATTTTCATTATAATGCTGGTCTTGGGCTTTATGTCCTTTACCGAGTTGTTTTCTCAGGTGAATGAGTTTACTCATCCGTCAATATTGTCATTTGAAAAAAATATGGATTCGATTAAAGCCGAATCCGCTTCGGTTTTGTCCATTTCAAACCAACACTTCAAACACGGGAAAAAAAGTTTACACTGGCAATGGCATAAATCCGGAGATTCCTTTCGGGTAAAACAGTTGATCCCCTACGCTTCACACAATCAGCTTAACGATAATTCGGTTGCAACTTTTGTCTTTTGGTTGTATGCGCCACGAACTTATCCGAACGGAAAACTGATTCTCAGTTTCTATAAAGATAGTCGACTTTGTGCTTGGTTTGAATATAAATTAGGATTTACGGGTTGGAGTGGAGCTTGGATAGCATTTGATAGGGATATGCAGGGTAAGCCTGAAGAAGGTATGGATGAACTTAGGGTAAGTGTGGAAGGCGTAAATGCGGGAGAATTGTATTTTGACCATTTAATTTTATCCTCTTTTCAAGATGTGCGTTACCATACCGCTGATTTTCAAGCGCCGTACGTCAATGCCGGTACTACGAGTCATTGGTTGACGTTGTTAGACTCGTGGAACAAAAAATTTGATATAACGCTGCCGGAAAGTATTACCGACAACCATAGACAGGAAATGAATATTATCCAAAATCGGTTGATAAAAACCATTACGGAGACATCCAAACCGATTTCGCTGATGAAATTACAGAAACGGTATAAGGCTTATCAGATTCATTTTAATAAGGACAGTACCATTACAGGACTACCCGTGTTTTTTGAACGTTATGGCGAAACCTATGAACGAATGGGAGCGCCACGTTATAACTTGCTTTATAACAATGAAATGGGCGTTAGTAAGTTGAATAAGCTACTGTTCGATATGGCTATTGCTTATCGCGATAACCCGGACATAAAAGAACGAGAAATCATTGCCGGGATGTTTACTAATCTGACACGGCATCTGTTAGACCAAGGTTTCAGGGCAGGTAGCGGCATGGGAACGCTTCATCACTTGGGTTACAGCATGCGGCATTATTATGCGTCAGCTATTCTGATGCGTGATGTTCTCGCACAGAATCAGTTGGATAAACCGGTTCAACAAGCTATGGAGTGGTTTGCCGGCTCAGGTGAAGTAAAGACCAAGCCAGAAATGCCCGGTATGGATGTAGATGCTTTTAATACCTCGTTGACAGGGCGATTAGCAAGTATTCTGATGATGAAGGATACGCCCGAAAAAGTACGCTATCTTCAGGCTTTTACCCGATGGGTTGATAATGGTCTGCAATATTCCGACGGTACATCCGGAACATTTAAAATAGACGGTTCCGTATTCCATCATCGGCACAATTATCCGGCTTATGCGGTTGGTGGATTGGAAGGGGCTGTTAATGCGG
>JBKECE010000160.1:0-23729 GCA_047974325.1 Dysgonomonas sp.
TGGTTTTTGTTCATGTCAATCCAAAAGAGCGTATGGAAGTCCTAAGCTTCTCCACAGTTAGCCGCTATATGGTAATGCGTGGTGAAAGCACTCCTGCCGTTATTCCTGACGAGCAGATGGCCCGTTTCCGTTTCATGCTCGATTATTCCGAAGAAGCAGTCTGTATGAATGATACTCCACTGGCGCGTGGTGAGAAAGTTCGTGTAATTAAAGGTCCTTTGAGCGGCCTTGTCGGCGAACTCGTGACTGTCGGGGGTAAGAGTAAGATTGCCGTTCGTTTAAATATGCTTGGCTGTGCTTGTGTAGATATGCCAATCGGTTATGTAGAACCCACAAAGATTAGTAATGACGACACAAAAAAACTTTAACGTATTTCTATTCATTCTACTGTTAGGAGTTTTTTCTCCTTTGATGGCTCAAAATATGAGCGATTCTCAAGTATTGGAATATGTCAAGGAGGGGATTAGACAAGGGAAAGAACAAAAACAATTAGCCTCAGAACTTGCACGTAAGGGCGTGACCAAAGAACAGGCTATGCGTGTGAAGCAGCTTTATGAGCAGCAGAACAATGTCAATGCTTCCAACGCTACCGGTACGGATGTCAATGAATCCCGTCTTCGTGAAGAAATGAAGGAGAACACCTCCGATATGCTGGAAGACCATCCGAGCACTCAAGACCTTGCACGTAGTAATCAAGTTTTCGGAAGAAACATCTTCAATACTCGTAACCTGACTTTTGAACCCAGTGTCAACATCGCCACCCCTTTAAATTACCGTCTCGGTCCCGGTGATGAAGTGATTATCGACATCTGGGGAGCCAGCCAGAACACTATTCGCCAACAGATTTCTCCTGATGGCACGATCAACATTCAGAAAATAGGTCCCGTCAACCTGAACGGTCTGACTATCTCTGAAGCCAATGACTATCTCAAAAAAACATTAAACAAGATATATAATGGTCTTAATAATACGAATGACCCCACTTCTGACATCCGTCTGACTTTGGGCAGCATCCGTACTATTCAAATCAATGTGATGGGTGAAGTAGTCCAACCGGGCACTTACTCTCTTTCTTCCTTTTCTACTGTCTTCCATGCACTTTACCGTGCAGGAGGTGTGAGTGACATAGGTAGCCTTCGCAATGTCCAGCTGGTACGTAACGGTAAGAACATCGCCACAATCGATGTCTACCAATTTATCATGAAAGGCAACATTCAGGATGACATCCGTCTTCAGGAGGGCGATGTAGTAATAGTCCCTGCCTATGACGTATTGGTTAAGATCGACGGAAAAGTGAAACGCCCGATGCGTTTCGAAATGAAAAAGGATGAGAGTCTATCTACTCTTATCAGCTATGCCGGTGGCTTTGAAGCCGATGCTTATACTCGTTCCTTACGTGTCGTACGTCAAAATGGCCAAGAATATGAAGTAAACACAGTCAAAGACCTTGATTATAGTGTCTATAAAATGCGGAATGGTGATGTTGTGACTGCCGAGGCTATCCTTAACCGCTTCACTAATAAGCTTGAAATCCGTGGTGCCGTTTACCGTCCCGGTATCTACCAGCTAAACGGTAAACTGAATACCGTCCGTGAACTGGTGAACGAAGCCCAAGGCTTGACGGGTGATGCTTTCTTGAACCGTGCTGTCCTTTATCGTCAGCGTGAGGATCTTACTACTGAAGTTATCCCTGTTGACATTAAAGCTATCATGGATGATACTTCTCAAAATATCATCCTGGCGAAAAACGATATTCTTTATATTCCCAGTATCCATGATTTGGAAGATAGGGGAGATGTTGTAATCCACGGCGAAGTGGCCAAACCTGATTCCTATCCTTATGCTGATAACATGACTCTTGAAGATTTGATCATTCAGGCTGGCGGATTACGTGAAGCTGCTTCTGTAGTTCGTGTAGATGTATCACGCAGAATTAAGAATCCGCGTAGCACGGCAGATAACGACACTATTGGTCAGATATATACATTTTCCTTGAAAGAAGGCTTTGTTGTGGATGGAACTCCCGGTTTCGTACTTCAACCCTATGATGAAGTTTATGTACGTCGTAGTCCGGGCTATCAGGCTCAACAGAATGTAGCTGTTGAAGGTGAAATCCTATTTGGAGGCTCTTATGCAATGACCAGCCGTGAAGAACGCCTTTCAGACTTGATCAATAAAGCGGGAGGTGCAACGAATTATGCCTATTTACGTGGTGCAAAATTGACTCGTGTGGCCAATGCTAGTGAAAAGAGACGTATGGGGGATGTAATTCGTTTAATGAGTAGGCAACTAGGAGAAGCCATGATTGACTCTTTAGGCATCCGTGTAGAAGACCATTTTACAGTTGGTATTGACTTAGAAAAAGCACTAGCCAATCCTGGTAGTACAGCAGATATTGTCTTGCGTGAGGGTGATGTGATTTCTATTCCTAAAAATAATAATACAGTCACGATCAATGGTGCTGTGATGGTTCCGAATACGGTTTCTTATATGGAAGGTAAGAACATTGATTATTATTTGAATCAGGCCGGTGGTTATTCAGACAATGCGAAGAAGAGCAAGAAGTTCATTGTTTACATGAATGGTCAGGTAACTAAGGTTAAAGGTAGCGGTAAGAAACAAATTGAGCCTGGTTGTGAGATCATTGTTCCTAGTAAATCAAAGAAGCGTACTAATATGGGGGAAATTTTAGGATATGCCACTTCTTTCAGTTCCTTGGGTATGATGATTGCCTCTATTGCTAATTTAATCAAGAAATAACGAATACCTTTATTTATGTCTACTTTGATGGAACAAACATCTGAAAAGGAAACAAAACAGTTGCATAATAATCACAATGATGAGGAGATCGAAATCGATTTGATGGATCTTCTTCGTAAGGTTATAGGTATTCGTAAGAAGATCTATAAAGCTGCCGGTATCGGACTGATAATTGGTGTTATTGTTGCAATAAGTATCCCTAATCAGTACACGGTTGAAGTTACTCTTTCTCCTGAAATGGGTAATAACAAAGGTGGTGGTTTATCCGGTTTGGCTGCATCGTTTTTAGGAAGTGGAGTTTCTATGTGTGATTGTACTTATGCCTTGAATGCTTCCTTATCTGCTGATATTGTTTCTTCTACTCCTTTTTTACTGGAGCTTTCTGCAATGGAGATACCGGTAACAAAGAATGAAGTCATGACATTGAACACTTATTTGGATGAAGAAACATCTCCCTGGTGGAGTTATATAATCGGACTCCCAGGCATGGTAATTGGTGGAGTAAAGTCCTTGTTTACTGAGGAAGATGAAATTGCATCTTTTGATAAAACAAGTCAGGGCGCAATTGAGCTTTCAAAGAAAGATTCGAAGAAAATTGCGACTCTAAAGAAAATGATAACCGCTTCTGTGGATAAGAAAACCTCAATGACTTCTATTTCTGTGACTTTGCAGAGTCCTAAGGTTGCTGCAGTTGTTGCCGATTCTGTAGTGAAGAAATTGCAGGAATATATAATAGACTACCGTACCTTCAAGGCAAAAGAGGATTGTATCTATTTGGAGAAACTTTTCAAAGAACGTCAGCAAGAATATTATGCTGCTCAGAAGAAATACGCAGACTATCTGGATTCTCATGATAACCTAATTTTGCAGAGTGTTCGTGCCGAACAGGAACGTTTGCAGAATGATATGAGTCTTGCTTACCAGGTATACAGTCAGGTTGCCAGTCAGCTTCAGGTTTCCAGAGCTAAAGTTCAGGAAGAAAAACCTGTGTTTGCTGTTGTAGAACCTGCTGTTGTCCCCTTGAAACCTTCGGGAACCAGTAGGAAAGTATATGTTTTGGCTTTTATTTTCCTATCAGTTTGTATTGTTATATTCTGGAATTTATTCGGAAAAGATTTTCTGAATAAGTTCAAAGAAGTATGTGCCTAAAATCAATCTTTAATGTGATATGGTATCAACCACCAGTCAAATCAATAAATTTATAGAATTTGTAGCAGTTCTGGGAGACCTGGTCATTTTGAATCTGGTATTGTTCTTTCTCCTTTTCTTTTGGGAAGAAGTATTTGTCTCTTTACCTTTTTCTTGTAGGGTTTCCTGGATGATGACTTCGTTAAGTCTCTGTTATCTGGCCTGTTCCAGCTCTCGCGGGAAGGTTTGGGACAGTCGGGGAATTCGTCCCGACCAACTTGTATTGCGTGTGTTGAAGAATATTATAGCTTTTTCCATCTTTTGGGCATGTATCATGACTTTTAGTGGAATCTCTATCTATTCTCCTCTTTTCTTTGTCGCTTATTTTTCTTTCCTCTTTGTTATCTTAAGTATTTATCGCATTATTATTCGTCATTTCCTGATAGTCTATTGTGCTAAGGGCAAGCATAGACGTTATGCTGTTTTTATAGGAGGGGGCAATAATATGCAAGTTTTGTATGAGGAGATGGAGAACTCTCTGGCGTCTTCTATATATGAAGTCGTGGGTTATTTTGATATAAAACCGAATGATAGCCTTTCCTCCCAATGTTCTTATTTGGGTAATCCCGACGGTTTTTCAGATTTTATGTCCGCACACCCGGGTATCAAGCATGTATTTTGTTCTTTGTCGATGGAGGAGGGACGTTATAATTTTTCTATTATGAATCATTGTGAAAACCATTTGCTTTATTTTCATGGTGTTCCTAATGTCTGTAAAGGTTTTCCGCGTCGTATCTGGCACAGTATGGTTGGCAATATGCCTATATTGAATCTGCGTTATGAACCTCTGGGCAAGATGGAGAACCGTATGTTGAAACGGCTATTCGATGTTGTTTTCTCTGGTCTTTTTCTAGTTACTGTTTTTCCTTTTGTTTATCTCATAGTGGGAAGTATTATAAAGTTGACTTCTCCCGGTCCTGTATTCTTTAAGCAAATGCGTACGGGTTTGAATGGTGTGGATTTTGTGTGTTACAAATTTCGATCCATGAAAGTGAATGATGAAGCTGACAGTAAACAGGCTACGGCTGATGATCCCCGTAAAACTCGTTTTGGGAACTTTCTTCGTTGTTCTAATATAGACGAACTTCCTCAGTTTATCAATGTTTTTAAGGGTGAGATGTCAATAGTAGGTCCCCGTCCTCACATGTTGGCTCATACGGAGACTTATGCCCGATTGATTGACAAATATATGGTACGGCACTTTATAAAACCTGGAGTAACAGGTTGGGCTCAAACTCATGGTTTTCGTGGTGAAACGAAAGAACTCTCACAGATGGAGGAGCGTGTGAAGGCTGATATTTGGTATATGGAGCATTGGTCAATGTTGCTTGATTTATATATCATTTATAAGACTATAGCAAATGCAATTGTGGGGGAGAAAAATGCATACTAATAAAAAACTGTGATATGGTTAGCTTGAGTAATAATAGAGTAGAAGGTTTTCATTAAAAAGTTCAAGTATTGTAGAACTTGAGTTGTCTATTTAAAACTTAGAGCTTTGTTATTTCTTATCTTCCTTTCACTTCTTATATGTGAGAAACGTATGAATATAGGGGCTTTTAATAAAGTGAAAATATATATGATATTATATTATATTATACTGATTCATGGCTAGAAACTCAAGGACATTCAAAAGTATAAAAAATGCTAAGGTTGCTTTATTGTTTTATTTAGCTAATTTAATTCTTCAGTTTTTTTCGAGGAAAATTTTTCTAGATTATTTAGGAGCTGAAGTTTTAGGGTTGAATACTACAGTGCAGAATCTATTAGGCTTTTTAAATCTGGCAGAGTTAGGTATTGGTAGTGCTGTGGCATATAATCTATATAAACCACTTTTTGATGATGATACAAATACTATTAATGATATAGTTTCTATACAGGGGTGGTTATATCGTAAGGTAGCTTATGTTGTTACTATTAGTGCTTGTATCTTAATGTGCTTTTTTCCTTTAATATTTGTAAAGGCTCAATTACCATTGTGGTATGTTTATGGTTCATTCATTGTTTTACTAGTAGTTGCTCTTTTAGAATATTTTGTTTGCTACCATCAAATAGTTTTAGTTGCTGATCAAAAAGAGTATAAAATAACTTTTGTTGTACAAGGAATTAAAATCTTGAAAATTACATCTCAAATATTTGTTATTAGTTATTTGAAAAATGGTTATTTCTATTGGATGATATTAGAGCTTTTTATGGCAATTGTAACTGCTATTTTGCTTAATATAGTGTTGAAAAGAGAGTACTTATGGCTTAAACCTATTCCAGCAAAAGGAAAAGAACTGAGAAGTCGATATCCTATGATTATAAAAAAAACAAAACAATTATTTTTTCATAGAATATCAGGATTCGTCTTAACTCAAACAAGTCCTTTAATAATCTATGCGTATACATCTTTGACTATTGTAGCTATTTATGGTAATTATATGTTGATAGTTATTGGAATAACAGGATTGCAAAATGCACTTTTTAATAGCTTAAATGCTGGGGTAGGAGGATTAGTGGCTGAAGGAAACAAAACTCGCCTTATAAGTGTTTTTCGTGAGTTGTTTTCTTTTCGTTTTTTTATGGTAGCAGTTACTTGCTTTGGAGTTTATATTTTAGCCTCTCCCTTTATAACTCTTTGGGTTGGATATGAATATATCCTAGACTCAACTTCATTATTATTAATTGTTGGCATTTTATATTTGAATACGATGCGAAATGTAGTTGATGCTTATATTTATGCTTATGGACTTTATCACGATATATGGGCTCCGGTTATAGAAACTTTTTTAAATGTAGGATTATCTATTAGTTTGGGGTATCTTTGGGGATTATTTGGCGTTTTATTGGGAGTATTAGTTAGTCTTTTTTGTGTTATCTTTTTGTGGAAACCATATTTCTTATTTAGACGAGGATTACAAGTTTCAATAAGTATATATGTAAAAATATATATAAAGCATCTAATCTTAGCAAGTATTATATCCATACTTGTTCTTTTTATAAATAATAGTATAATGGTTAATCCTGAAAGTTCTTTTTTAAGTTTTGTATATTACTCGGCAATGATATTAGGAATGTATGGCGTTTTTTTATTTACTGCTCTATATTTCTTAGAACAGGGTATGAGAGATTTTATGAAAAGAATGTTACATTATATAAGGTAAGGCAATTGGAAGTATGAATTGGATAGATTGACCTAGGATATAATTTGAAAATGTTAGTTTTCTTAAGTTAATTTATATATAATCTATGATATGCTGAGTTTGTTTCTTACCATAATGATGTTGCTACTTTTATTGAAAAATTATAGAAAAGGAATAATGCTTACGGCTTTTGTGATTCAGCCTTTAACTTATATTGGATCTGGTTTGGGAAATGTAAGTTTATATTATATTTTGGCTGGTATAGCTTTGATTATGTTTCTTTTTTATTCGGAACAATTAAAACCGTTTAAATATCCGAAACTTTTACTGATCTCAACATCTTTAATGTCAATATCATATCTAATTACAAATAGTTTATGTAATCACCCTAATACTATTATGATTATAGGTAATATTATTACTCAATTTGTTTTTCCTTTTATTTTGTGGTGTGTCATAAGTAGAAAAAAAGATGTAGACTTTTCTATTAATTGTTTAAAATGGATGTGGATTGTGACCATTGTTGTTATGATCTTAGAACAAATATTCAGGCATAATTATTTTACTGATATTGTGGAATTCAGCTTTAAAACATGTGATTTTGTAATTGATGCTAATACTATTAGATATGGATTGAAACGCACAAATTCAATTTTTTCATATTTTTCGACATGTGGTGTCTTTTGTAGTTTAAGTACGTTTATTATATGGATTATAGTTTCAAAATTGCATATAAAGGATAATATATATATATTTCTTTTATTTATAATTCCATTTGTAGCATTTTCAACAGGATCACGAGCTATACTGCTAGCGGTTTGTGTAATTTTATTGGGTGTATTTACTGATCGTAATATTGTTAAAAGTAAGTTGTATAAAACGATTTTGTTTTCATGTATTATTCTAACACCGATATTAATTGGATATGTTTCCAAAATTGTTGATTCAGTTGTAAATTCTAACGAGAGTTCAGGGGTTGAAGGAAGTACTTCTGATTTAAGATTGTTACAATGGGAGGCATGTCTACCATCTTTTTTGGATTCGCCTATATGGGGAAATGGACGAATGTATATTTGGGATGTAGTTGCACCAAGACATTCAATTTTACAAGGAGCAGAAAGTCTTTGGTTTTCTTTACTGGTAGATTATGGTATCATGGGGGGAATTACATATTTATTTATGATTTTTTCATGTATTATTATATTGTATAAGTTAGATGCTAGATTGACATATCTCCCCATTGCATATTTTCTTATTTTATGTTTATCTCCAGATGCAGGGATTCAGTATAATCAACTTCTAACATTTGTAGTACTGGCAATAAAAATGATGGAGACCAAAAGTCTATATAATAAAACGACTTAAAATATAATGAAAATATTATTGATATCAGAATTGGCACCTACGGTAGAAAACTACAATGGTCCTTCTGCTTTAAATTATCATTTACTTCATGCTCTTAAAAAGTATGCAGATGTTTATATTATTACTACTAATGGAAATAAGGTACCATATGCCATTTTAAAAAAAAGTATATCATCTTTTAAAAATAAGTATGATATAAGAAAAAGATCTATCTTAATGAAGTTAATAGTCTCGGATAGAACTGATTGGCTTTTTTCTATGTTTAGTTTAATATCGTTGCCAAATCTTACTCGTTATAAATTGTCAATGGATATTTTGAAGAAAATAGAGAATTTTAATCCTGATCTGATTATTGTGTATCCTGATGTTCTTCTAGGCGTGATGAAACAATTAGGGGAAAAGTATAAAGTTCTTGTAATTGGTCCTGACTGCAATCCTTTGTTTGGTCTTAGGACTTTGGATGATAGGTATGTCTATGATAAAAACTTGTTTAATAAGACTCTGATTAATTTGTACCGACAAATTAATTTGGAAAAACAAATAACTAAATATTGTGATTATGTAGGATTAGTAGGACTTAAAGACCAAATGCTATTTAAGAAAATTACAAATTCAAAAAAGGCATATTTTATACCTCATCCGCACTATTCCTTATCTAATGACAAACATCTATTTGCTACTGCTAAGATAAAAATAGTTGTTTCAGGTAAATATGATATTTATACATATAGTGCAATAAATGAAATGTTCGAATATTTTTCTGTTAATTCACAATGTTTACAAGAGTTTTCATTTACATTTATTGGTAAGAACTGGACCGGTTTTATCAAGAGGTGGAACAGTGTTCTTGATATAAAACATATAGATTGGGTAGATAACTATATTGAGGAAATTAGTAGCTATGATATACAACTGTTCCCGATGAGTGTAGGTTGTGGGACAAAAGGGAAAGTCCTAGATGCTTTATCTTCAGGATTACTATGTATTGGTACTAGGTTTGCTTTTGAAAATATAGCTGTTCGAGATAAAGAATCGTGTATTCTCTATGAGAGCCCAAATGATGTTGTATTTGTACTAAAGGATTTATTAATAAGAAAGGAAAAATACAAGCAAATAGCTAAACGTGGTAAATTGATGGTTAGAGAATATCATAATCCGGACTATGTTGGAAAAGTAATATACGAATTATGTTTTAATAATAGATATATAGTTCAAGAAGCCATATATAATAATTTTTGATAAAAAGATGAGATGGAGATGAATAAATGTTGTTTTGTAATTCCATACTTTGGAAAGTTTAATAATTATTTCCCATTGTATTTAAAATCTTGCACTTGCAATAATGATTTTAATTGGCTAATAATTACAGATGATAAAAAACAGTATGATTATCCTCCCAATGTTAAGGTATTGTATTGGACTTTTGAAGAAACTGTCCAATTTATTATGAAGCGATTTAATTGTTTTTGCAATATAAAAAATCCCTATAAATTGTGTGATTATAAACCAATGTATGGATATATATTTGAAGAATATTTAAAGGAATATTATTATTGGGGATTTTGTGATACAGATATTATCTTGGGGAATTTATCTAAATTCATAACTGTTGATATGCTCAAGGAATATGATAAAATATTTTGTTTGGGTCATTTGACCTTGATAAAGAATACTTTTGAGAATAATCGAATTTTCATGAATGAAATAGCAGGGGAGAGATATTATAAAAAGGTTTTAAGCACTGATTATAATCTTATTTTTGATGAAGAAGGAGTTGATGAATACAATATTAATTCTATGTTTTTAAAAGCTGGTAAAAAGATTTTTGAAGAAGACTTGTCTTTGAATATTAATATTAGATATCCATATTTGCTTAGAACTATTAGAGTAAGCGGTTTTTCAGGTACAAGTCAGCAATTTGTAAATGAAAAATATAGAACTTCTATTTGTATATGGGATAGGGGTAATCTTTATCGGTTATTTAAGAAATCGAAGTTTGCTCTTGAAAGAGAGGATTATACTTATATACATTTACAACATCGGACTATGGGTATATCACGAAATTTAGTCAATCTCGATAAATTTAAGATACTCGCAAATCGTTTTTTGCCATTGGAGTTTGATGAAGTTAATATTAATAATTATGGTAAAGTGAGAAAAAGAATATTATGTAATCAGTATTTTAAGTCTGTTATATGCTCTAGCATAAAGAAGTTCTTAAAAATATCAAAATCAATATTATTATGAATTTGTTTCTAAAAATTGGCAGTAAGTTGTCGTATATCTGGAATAGAAGAAGTGGAAATGCCTACATTGATTATTTGAGAAAAAAAGGAGTTTGTATCGGAAGAGATTGCGTATCAAGAGGACCATTAACACAAGAAATAGATATAACAAGGCCAGAACTCGTTTCTATTGGAGACCATGTCTTTTTGCATAAAGGATTGAAAATAATTACCCATGATTGGGCATCATGGGTATTTGTAGGAAAATATGCAGATTTTATACCTTCACATGGAAAGGTTTCTATTGGGAATAATGTATGGTTTGGTGAAAATGTTATGGTGTTAAAAAACGTCACTATAGGGGATAATTGTATTATTGGTGCTGGTAGTATAGTTACAAGGGACATACCGTCAAATTCTGTTGCTGTGGGGGTGCCTGCAAAAGTTATAAGTTCTTTGGATACTTATTATGAGAAACGCCGGAAACAATATCCAGAAGAACTTATTGAATATGCAAATATATTAAGAAAAACGAATGCTAATTTGAATCTGAAATGTTTTTATGACGATTATCCTTTATTTGTGGATAAAACTAATATTGATGAATATCCAGATATACCATTTTTAAATGTATTCGGAACAAAAGAAAAAATGGATATTTGGCTGAAACATCATAAGGCAATATATCAAAACTTCAATACTTTTTTAGACTCTCTTAATGGAAAATAGTTTTAGTAATCCAAAGATATCTATCATTATTCCTATTTATGGCGTAGAGCGATATTTGAATAGATGTATTGATTCTGTTCTGAATCAAACATATTACAATTTAGAGGTTATTTTGGTTGATGATGGCTCTCCTGATAATTGTCCACAGATATGTGATGAATACTCTCGGAAAGATAGTAGAATAAAAGTTATTCATAAAAAAAATGCGGGTTTGGGATTTGCTCGGAATTCAGGTTTAGATATAGCTACAGGTGAATACATTGCTTTTGTTGATGCTGATGATTACATTGCTACTAATATGTATGAAGTTTTGTATGATGAAAGTGATAATGGAAGAGTAGATGCCGTTTTTAGTTCAACAATATTTTATGATCTAAATAATAGGTGTCGAATAAGAATGGATGTTGAGCGACGAGTGGAATTTTCAGGAAAAGAGGAAATTGATTCATTCCTTTTAGATTATGTTGCACCTAATCCAGAGAGCAATACAGACGTTAAGTACATGACAAGTGTTTGGAGAGCTATATATAAAAGAAAAGTAATAGAGGATAATTATATCCGTTTTGTTTCCGAACGACAATATTTATCAGAAGATATTCCGTTTAATATAGATTTTATATCTAGTTCATCTAGAATTGTATATCTTCCTGATGCTTTCTATTACTATTGTTCTAATGATGTGTCTTTAAGTAATACAAATCCTATAGATAAAATTGATAAGTTGCCGGAATATTTTAGACTCATAGAGTGTAAATTGAAGAATTTATATATACAAGAAAAATATATTCTTCATTTTTATAGGATGATACTTTTATATCTAAGGAATGCTATTATTTGCGATTACATTTCATGTAAGAAAGAAAAGTTGAGATGGAAAGTTCAATTTAGAAAGAGAATATCTGAGAGTTACTATGTAGAAGTGATGGCAAAATATCCTTTTAGAAGGATGCCTTTTAAGTTTCAAGTATTTAATTACTTTTTAAAATCAAGAAATGCAGTTCTTGTGTATTTGTTACTTAGAATTAGTCAATTTACTATTGGTAGAAAGAAATGAGTTACTAGTGAAACTATTGATTGTTAATATTTTTTATTTTTAAATTCTTATAATCTGTCGTAATATGAAATATCTAATAGTTGGAGGTGGAATTTCTGGCTTATCAATTGCAAATCTTTTAAATGAAGCTGGAAATGATGTAGTTGTATTTGAAAAAGACTCTCGACCTGGTGGGATGATAAAATGTGATGTTGTAAATGGGTGCTTGTTCCATAGAACGGGTGGTCATGTTTTTAACACAAAAAACGATGATGTATTAAACTGGTTTTGGAAATATTTTGATGAGGAAAATGAATTTGTAAAGGCAGTTCGTAATTCTTCTGTCCTTATGGAAAATGGGAATTTGATACCTTATCCTATTGAGAACCACGGATATTGTTTGGATAAAGATACTCAAATATCTTTTATTAGTGACTTGGTAAATATTGCAAAACAAGGAAGATATAGCCCGAAAAATTTTGAGGAGTTTCTTCAAAATCGTTTTGGTAGAACTCTATATGAATTATATTTTCATCCTTACAACTATAAAGTTTGGCGTAAGGATTTGTCAGATGTTCCGTTGTCTTGGTTGGACGGAAAGTTGCCAATGCCAACAGTCGAGGAAATTATATATAATAATTTTAACCATGTAGAAGAACGTACATTTGTTCATAGTTCTTTTTTCTATCCGAAAAAAGGAGGTTCACAATTAATAGCTAATCGACTTTCTGAAAGGATTACTATAAAGTATAATTCAAACGTTTTATGTATAGAGAAGAAAAAGCAAGCATGGATAATAAATGGGATTGAGGGTGATAGAGTTATTTTTTGTGGAAATATAAAACATTTGCCAACTCTACTTAAGGGGGATGAAGGAATTTATTCTTTTGTGAAAGATATAGATGATTTAGAAAGTCATGGAACTACTACTGTCTTTTGTGAGATTGATAAAAACCCATATAGCTGGTTGTACTTACCGAGTAGGAAATATGAGCCACATAGAATAATATGTACTGGAAATTTTTCTCCCAACAATAATTCTTTTAGAAAAATGACAGGATCGATAGAGTTTACAGATTTCTTTTCTAAGGAGGATATTCTCAATAATCTAAAGAATATGCCACTTTCTCCAAGTTACTTAACTCATCATTTTGAAAAATATACCTATCCTATACAAAAAAAAGGAACACGTGATTTAATAAATGGAGTTAAAGCTCACTTGGAACCATTAGGGATGTATATATTGGGAAGATTTGCAGAATGGGAGTATTATAATATGGATGTAGCAATGGGTGCTGCAATTAAGTTAAGTAGCAGATTGCATCAATAGAAACTTATTCTATAAAGTATAATTTAAAATAGATATAATGGAAATCATTATTAGAATGTCAGCAGGACTAGCAAACCGTATGTTTCAATATTCTTATTATTTATATTTGTCTAAGCAGGGTTATAATGTTTCTTTGGATAATAATTATAAACCTACAAAATGGGCAATGGAAGATATTGATTGGGAGAGGATTTTTCCTAATGCAAAAGTCAAATCTGCAGAAAAAAGAAAAATATATTTAATGGGAGGAGGATATGATTGGGTTTCTAAAATACGCAGACATTATTTGCCTTTCACTTCTCGTGTTATAATGCCAAAAACAACAGAACTTGTGCCAAAGGAAAAATTATTAAGAAGCATTTATATTGCAGGGGCCTTTCAAAATGCGGAAATGGTTAATTCAATAGAGGATTCTGTGTGTGAGGTATTTAGATTTCAAAATTTTTCAGATGAGAAAAATATATTATTAGCCGAAGAAATGAAGGCTGTTAATTCTGTATCAATACATGTAAGGAAAGGTGTTGATTATTTGACAAGAGCTGTATATAAAGGTACATGCCCCAAAGATTATTATATAAAAGCGATAGATTATATCGAAAAAAAAGTTGAGAATCCTGTGTTTTATGTATTTTCTGATAATTGGGATTGGGTTGAAGAAAATCTGAGTGGAATAAATTATAAGTCTGTAAATTGGAATCCATCTATTGGATGGGGAAATCACTTGGATATGCAATTGATGAGTTTATGTAAATACAATATAATATCAAATAGTACATATAGTTGGTGGGGGGCATTGTTAAACCGAAATGAGAAAATAGTTATAACACCCAAGAACTGGTTCAATGAAAAGCTTATAGAGTTTCGAGATGTTTCTAAGAATATTATTTTAGAAGATTGGATTCAAATTTGATAATAGTTTTATTTATAGATTTATACATATTCCATAATTGGAAACTCTCTCTAAAATAATATTATGAACGTTCTCTTTTTAATGAAGTATTATAATCTTGGTGGAGTGGAAATGGTTACCAATATTTTAGCTTCTAGATTTGTGGATGATGGATATAAAGTTATTATAGCAAGTTTTATTGAACCTTCTGACGATATTCTACATAGAAAAGACCCTAGAATCTTATACTATCTACTATCAGGATTTAGTACATCGAAGAAAAATATTGATAAATTACGTGATATTCTGATTAAAGAAAAAGTCGATGTAGTAATAAATCAATGGGGATTACCATATATTCCAATGTACGTATTGAAAAAAGCATCGAAAAATTTACAGCTGAAAATTTTTTCAGTTCATCATAATTCTCCAAACACAAATGGGCGTTTGAAAGATATAGAGATAGCTTTATCAAAAACGGATAGCAAATTTAGATCTTTGATATTATATATGAAGAAGGTTATGGTTTATTTGATAACTAGTTGGAGTATGAGATATGTTTATAGGAGTAGCGATAAATATATATTGCTTTCTGATAGTTATATTGAAAAGTTCGTAGGTTTTACTGCTATAAAAACAATTTCAAAGTTATGTGTAATAACAAATCCTATAACAATCCCTTGTATAGAAAATATAGGAGAAATCCTTTCGGAAAAAAGGAGAGAAATCATTTATGTTGGACGCATAGATTATAATCAAAAAAGAGTATACCGAGTTATTGAGGTATGGAAACTTCTAGAAAAGAAACACCCTGATTGGAAATTAATAATTGTAGGGGATGGTGTTGAGAGAAATAAACTAGAGAAACAGAGTTTACAAGCAGGACTTAAACATGTTGCTTTTGAAGGATTTAAAAATCCACAAGAATACTATAAACATGCTTCGTTGTTGATTTTGACTTCTGAGTATGAGGGATTTCCACTTGTTATACCAGAGGGTATGTCTTGGGGAGTAGTTCCGTGTGTATATGGTAGTTATTCAGCCATATATGATATTGTTAAAGATGGTGTGAATGGAATGATAGTAGAGCCACAAAATAATAGATTCGATGCTGAAACCATGGCCGAAAGAATAAGTTTGTTGATGTCTGATAATATTCGGTTAAAACTTATGGCTAAAGCGGCAAAGCAAATAAGTAATCAGTATTCTTTAGATGTAGTTTCTGATAGTTGGTATAAATTGTTTGTCTAATAATGTAATTGTGTTATATATGAAAAAAGTAATGTTAGTTTTCGGTACGCGTCCGGAAGCTATAAAGATGGCACCCTTAGTTAAGGAGTTTCAACTGCGTTCTGATGAATTTGAAACTATAGTATGTGTAACGGGGCAACATCGCGAAATGTTGGACCAGGTTCTTCAAATATTTGATATCCAGTCGGATTATGATTTGAATATTATGAAGCAAGGGCAGGACTTATATGATGTGACAGCTCGTGTTCTGACAGGTATGCGTGATGTACTTAAAACCGTTCAGCCAGATTTGGTATTGGTACACGGTGACACCACAACTTCCACAGCTGCTGCATTGGCTGCTTTTTATCAACAAATCCCGGTAGGGCATGTAGAGGCTGGGTTGCGTACTCATAATATTTACAGTCCGTGGCCGGAAGAAATGAATCGGTTGATTACTGGACGTATTGCTGGTTGTCATTTTGCTCCGACGTCATTGAGCAAACAGAATTTATTAAATGAAGGTGTGTCGGAAGAAAAAATAGCAATTACGGGTAATACTGTAATCGATGCACTTCATATAGTGGTGGATAAGATAAAAAATGATGATGAGTTGGAGGCTGCTTTGAAAAATGCTTTAAGGAGGAACGGTTATAATATGGATCGTTTAATCAACGGTAAGAAGTTGGTTCTTATAACAGGACATCGGCGTGAAAATTTTGGTGATGGATTTCTTTCAATGTGCCAGGCTGTAAAAGCATTAACGATGAAGTATCCTGATGTAGATTTTGTCTACCCAATGCACTTGAATCCTAATGTTCGTAAACCAATTCATGAGGTTTTTGGTGAAAATCTGACTGACTTGGGAAATATGTTCTTTATAGAACCTTTGGAGTATCTTTTATTTGTCTATTTGATGGAGAATTCCACTATTATTCTTACCGATAGCGGGGGCATTCAAGAAGAAGCTCCTGGTTTGGGAAAACCTGTTTTGGTTATGCGTGATACAACGGAACGTCCGGAAGCATTGGAGGCGGGAACTGTAAAATTAGTAGGAACTAATTATGATAAGATAGTGGCAGAAGTTTCTGAATTGCTTGATAACAAAACTCATTATGAGCAAATGAGTAAGGCAGTTAATCCTTATGGCGATGGTAAAGCTTGTGAGCGCATTGTGGATTTTCTTAGAAAACAAATGAAATGAAAGTTGTTCCAGTAAAAATTAGAAATGTAAACGTATATCCATTTCAGGATATGGAGGAATTGATTGATTATACGGTCGATAAAAAGAAGCTGTTATTGTCATTGAATGCTGAAATTATAATGAGGGCGGAAGGAGAAGTGGCAGATATAATCAATTCCAATGTCGGGTATGCAGATGGTTATGGAGCTGTAAAAGCTATGTACCGTAAAGGTGAGAAGGAGTTAAAACGTATTCCTGGGTGTGAGTTATGGTTGGAACTAGTAAAAAGGTATCACTCTTTGAAAACATTTTATTTAATTGGAAGTACGGAGGATACTATTTGTGCCACAGTTAAGAAATTGAAAGAACTTTATCCGGATATTAATATTGTAGGATATCGTAATGGCTTTATCAAGGAAACTTCAGAAAAAGAGGCTTTATTGGTCGATGTGAAGGAAAAGAAGCCGGATTTTGTTTTCGTGGCAATGGGATTCCCAATACAAGAATTGTTGATGTATGAGTTATATAGAATTCATACTGCTACTTATTTGAATTTGGGAGGTAGTTTTGATGTTTTTACTAACAAAGTAAGTCGTGCTCCAAGATGGATTCAAAATATAGGGATGGAGTGGTTCTATCGTTTCATTACTCATCCGAGTCGATATAAACGTCAAGTTGTATATTGGCAGTTTTTGTGCGCTTATTATGGGGGGCGTCTATAATAGAGGAAATAAATAAACTGCTAAGAGTTGAAGCGTTGGATTATATAATTAATATTCATGAAAATAATTGTGGTATAAAATAAATGTTGAAAATGTTGAGATGTAATAAACACGTGAGTGTTTCGTATGTGAGATGAAAAAAATGTAGGTCCCTAGCTTCATGCTGTTTACAGCATGATTCTCCTACATTGTGGATTAGAAATAGCGCGACGGCGCATTTCTAATCTACGCCCTGACATCGGAGGTTAAAGCCGATGTGAATTTCCCACTATATCAACTGTCTGTGAAGATCGTTGATATTTCTTTTTATTCCCATTATACCGGATAATAGCCTCTTCTTTCTTTGTTTATATGTTCTAATTTTTGTAACTTTATAGCATATAAAACAGTAATAAAGAAACGATGGAACATTCAGAATTTGTAGTGAAATGTTATAATAAACAAGAGTTGGCGCAGATGTATTTTCCTGATTTGACGATTCGTGCTTCGGTCAATAAACTCCGAAGGTGGATGAGGAGATGCAAGCCATTGATGAATGAGATACTGTCTACCGACTTTCATCCGAAGACAAAGGCATTTTCTGTGAGAGAGGTACGGCTTATTACCTATTATTTAGGAAAGCCGGGAGAGCTATAAATGATATAAACATAAAAAAGAACTACGGGAGACTGCACTTTCGCCAGCTCCCGTAGTTCTTTTTATATATCCATATATTCCTTGCGACTGTCAAAACAGGGACAAGCCTTATGAATCGAAGCACTAAGTTGATAATGCCCCATGATTTGTGCTTCCGGGTACTGATGTTTGAGAATTGTCAACAAGTCAAGCAACGCAAAACGCTGCGCCTGTGTTCTCGTATCTGCCGGACGGCCTTCTTCATCCAGTCCACCTTCATAGCAGATTCCAATACTGTGCCGGTTGTATTATATAGTATAATTTATATATCCTGTTACTAAAATAGTTATATTTGCATCATTATTATTAGAATAATCTGAATATGAAGGCAATACTATTAGTAAGAGTTTCTACAAAAGCACAGGATTTCGACGAACAGGAACGAGAAATTTATAATATGGCTATCAAAGACGGCTACTTACCGGAGTGCATAATTCCTGTATGTGAAAAAGAATCCGGTATAAAATTAGCAGAAGAAGAGCGTGCAGGCTTAAACAAGATGAAAGAACTGATTGAAGAAGATAACGATATAAATTGTGTGTATTGTTGGGAAGTATCAAGAATCGCTAGAAGAAAGAAAATAAATTTCTCTGTTTTGGATTATCTCACAACTCATAAAATACAGTTAGTAGTCAAGAATCCGTCTATACGGCTATTTAAAGATAATGGAGATATAGATGAAGGTGCAGAAATGGTATTCACTTTATTCTCCCAAATGGCAGAATCAGAAATGCGTACTAAACTAGCCAGGTGGAAACGTACCAAAGATGCTAAACGCAAAGAATCTATATACACTGGTGGCTGGATTTTATATGGATATACAGTGGATGAGACAACGAAAAAACTAATAATAGACGAGAAACAGGCAAATATAGTAAAGACGATATTTGCTTTATACTTGACAGGGAAATATAGTTATGGTAGTCTAGCTAAAGAACTAATGCAAACAGGGCTATTAGTAGGTTATACTTTGCTTACTGCTAGAAAATTTATATCATTAACTTTAAACAATTTAGCTTATGCAGGTTTGCCTTCTTCTACCAATAAACGTAATAATGTCAAGACGGAAGGAAATATATATCCTCAGTTAGTAACATTGGAAATGATAAATAAATGTAAAGAGATAGCCAAGAGTAATACAAACAAACCTAAAAAACAGTATAATAACTATTATTTCGGTAAAGGATTATTGAGATGTCCTTACTGTGGTGGAATAATGGTTGCAAAGAAAAATAACAATACATATCATTGTCAAGAATGTACTAACGGATTTTGGATACAGATAAATTTAGTTGACAGCATACTTTGGCATAGTTCTATTGCGCTTTATGCAACTAAATTAGCACATAAGGATGATGAAGATAGAAAACAATATTACTGTCAACTCGCAATATGTGACAGTAAAATTAAAACTTCTGAATCGCGAATTAAAGCAATGCAGGAAAGAGCGGAGGTAATAGAATATAAAGCTTATGTGGAGGGTACTCTATCAATAACGAAAGCTGATTCTTTTATTAATGAACTCAATAATAAAATAGACAGAGAAAGAAAAGAATTGAATAAGTGGATGAATGATAGGGCTACTATTCAAGGTCTGTTAATTGAGGTGAGTAGAGATGACAAGGTAGTAAACTTAGATAAAGTAGCAGAAATAAAGGATGACAAAACAAGGTATGATATTATTCACGAAGTTTTTGATTGTGCTTTTATAGACAGAATAGAACAGTATAAATACACTATTTCGATATATCCGAAGCTGTGGAATCATCCACTTCAATACACTTTGAATACGAAGAAAAATACTGTCTTTACAGATGTCACAGAAGATATTCACCAACACTTAATAGGGAAAAGACATTCTTTTATAGACGACATAGAAGTTTTGCCAATATCAGAAGAGATTAAATGCTACGAAGAAAGGTTTAAGGCGGTAAGGAACAAAGAGAAAAACCGTTATTATAATGTAAAATATTGCAGAGAACATAAAGAAGATAATGCTAGAAGACAAAGGGAATACAGAGCTAGGCAAAAGGCTTTAAAAGTAAAAGATAATCAAGGGGAATAGAGGTATCTATGCCTACACTTTATTAATACTTCTAGTCGTTTTTTTTAGTTTGTGGCAGGAACTTTAAGCCAGTTTCCTAGAAACCTGCTACTTTTGTTCATGAGAAACAATCTCGACTGATAACATAGTTGAAAATATTATATTCAGATAGTTATAAAGTAAAAAAATAATGGGTAGTGGAAAAATTTCGATGTCCCCATATTCAACCCGATATGGTCGGATTTTTCCACTACCATAGAAATATAAGATAAACATGGAAATAGAACAAATAAAGCTCAATGGTGACGAACGTCTGATTGATGCGCTTAAATCAAGGGGATATAAAGATATACCAAGTAACGTTATTCTTGACAAGACATTAACAGGGATAGGTGCTACTTATGCAGAGTTACATTCATACCGTAATTCAATCATTATTGAACCCAATGTGCCAGTTATTGTAGGTAAAACTGCAAAAAATGGCGATTGGTTGGCTGTTTACAGCAATACGACAGTGGCACAAATAAAAAAGTATCTGAAAAGAGCTGATGTCAAGTACAAGAAGATTCTAACTACCCCCGAAGGATTTAAGAAAGTTAGGAAAGCAGCAGACAAGTCTTACAGTCTAATTCAAGAGACATATTTCTGTTTATTTGATGAGTGTGAGAAGTTGACGCAAGATTGTGACTATCGAGCAAGTATTTTACAGCCAGTCTACGATTTTTTCGACTTTAAAGAGAAAGCGTTTGTATCTGCAACTCCATTGGAAGTGTCACACCCTGCATTTGAAGGGCAAGGGTTTAAGAAGCTGGAAATTGTTCCTCAATATGATTATAGGAAAGATTTACATTTGATTGTAACTTCAAGTTATGAAAGAACAGTTCGAAAAGAAATTCAACGACTAAAAGACAGTCCATGTGTTTGTATATTCCTCAACTCCGTAACTGGAATTAATGAATTGATTAATTCTCTGTATTTAGAGGAAGAAAGCCGTATCTTTTGTTCAGAAGATGGGGTTGGAAAGTTGAAAGACGCAGGCTTTACTAATGCTGTGTCGTCAATAGATTATCCATTGGCGAAATACAATTTCTTCACATCAAGATTTTATTCAGCAGTTGATATTGAATTGAATGTGAAACCCGATATTCTGATACTTACTAATCTGAATAATGCTGTATATACAACCGTTGACCCATATACCGAAGCAATACAGATTCAAGGACGATTCAGAAGAATGTTTGAAGATAAACAGACATTTAATAGTTTGACGCATATAACAAATACCCGTGATTTGGGAGCTTTATCACGCGAAGAACTGGATAAACAAATAGAGGAGTATAAAACTACTTATCAGTCTCTCATTGAAAGATATGATAAAACAACAAATTCAGCCCGTAAAACATCTCTAAAACAACAACTTAAACAAATCTGTGAGGATTACTTATTGGATGAACGATTAAATATTGATTATTTTGGTATAGATAATAAGTATAATGAGGAACGAGTTAAAAGCTATTATCAATCAGGAGAGAAGTTGTATTCTGCTTATGAAGCAACTAAGTTCTTTCGAGTTAATTACGAAGAAAGACAAGAAATAATCGGAGAAGATGATATATTTAGAATAAAGAAAGCTCCAAATGAGAAAGAACGTATTCGTATATTTGCCACAAAACTAATCCAGTTGAATGAACAATGCAAGGAGAATCCAAGTATTGACAAGCAGTTTTTTCTAAAACTACTTCATGATTCATGTGATTTTGCAGATTTAATCATTGAAGCATACGAAGTTATACCGTTTGAATTGAAAAAACAAGCGGTATGGAACTGTTGCAATAAAAAGAATTTGGAAATAGCTTTGAAAGACCAAAAGAATGAAAATAAACGTTTTTCTCCAGAAGTTCTACGGGATATAGAATCATCTTTTAGACCATACATAGGACATAATATAGCTAAGGAAGAAACTAAAAAGATGTTTGCTGACATTTACAGTAGGCATTATATACTTCATAATGAAACAGGTATTACAGCAAAGGTAAATCAGCAAACTATTTGCGAATATTTTGAAGCAACACCACAAAATAAGAAGAAACCGAATGAGTGGAAAATCAAATGTATGTTGCCCCAATATGCTGCATTGGTAAGTTAGTTTTTATAAGTTAATACAGTAAGTACAAAAATAGCCGCAAGCGAGTACACTTACAAATGTGCTCAACTGCGGCTTTTTTTGTGGAACTTCTAAATTCTTGTCTAATACAAGGGATATAGCAGTTCGCAATTTTAAATATGGGAGTTAATTTTCCCAATGGAAGTGTGGGAAAATGCAAATATGACCTGTTTGATTTACATATAATTCAAGGAGTTGAACCATTGACAAACAGGTAGTTCTTGATTTTTAAGAATACTCAAAGTTAGTCATAATGAATAAGGTAAAAAAATAAACGATACTCAATTTCTGATATTACTACTTAGCATATCTTTATATGACAGTATAATACTCTCCTTTCTATTATAGTGCATAGTAATACATAGGCACGCAATAAAGTATAGGTACTTATATATAATCCCCCCCTACCTATAAAAATAAGAGCTTAAATATATATCAGCTTATTTCTTCTACGAATAAATCTGAAAAATCCCCCTCCCGTAAGTCGAGTACCCTTTTACGCCCCCCTAGGGTAGTTGGAGAGAAACGAAATATATTTCAATCCACGTAATCAATTTATAAATCATTTAAAATTTTATTCGTTATGAGAAATCTACAAATTATTGGCAATGTGCCACAGGTAAGAAGGGAAAATAACTTTGGTGAATATGCAGAAGAAGCGGTAATAATCGAAGAACAACCAAAAGTTAAAAAAGAGAATCCTCATTTCTTGGAAGCTAATACATTAGAGGTAACAATGCAACATTTGAAAGAAGATTGTATTACACCCGTATTTGCCAAAGATAATGAGCTTACAATTCCTCACCCTGCATTTATTGATACTGTTTATGACGCTGCAAATACGTTCTTCAGTGGTGAAAGTATTGATAAGCCCGATATTCGTGTAAGTCATATTATTAAAGGGAGAGTGCCCGAAGCAATACACAAACCTGCAAATCAACTTCTCGAAAGTGATAAGACTATCTACTACGAAAGATGTGCTTTTATTATTCAGATTCCTACGATTTACGAAACGGTGAACGGGAATAAGTTAATATTAACTATTGGTGGTGTTCGTGCTTATAATC
>JBKECE010000172.1:0-3647 GCA_047974325.1 Dysgonomonas sp.
AACATTCCAAGAGAATTTCAAAATATCAATGAAAGATATGTCAAACTCATATTTTAAACTATCTTTGTACTCGCAAATAAAAAATGGTTCCTTGGCCGAGTGGCTAGGCGCCGGTCTGCAAAACCGTTTACGGCGGTTCGAATCCGCCAGGAACCTCAGAGTATTTTAAAACCGACTTGTTTTCAATAGATTACGGGTCGGTTTTATTTCTATGATCTTGTTTTTGGTTTGAATTATACATAGAACACATATTTCCCTCAAAAAAATTATTAAATATATTTGCTTCGAATGTTTGAGTCGAATTTCGTAAAAGTACGAGATTTGGCTTTTTTGTGTTTATATACCTACCTAGTACTTTTCTTTAAAAACCGCATCAACACTTTGTCTGGTAGCCTTCAAAAACAAAAGGCACTATGACAACAAATTTTTCAATTTCAAAAACATAACTATTAAACCGATTACAAACAGTCAGCAAAATTATTCCTCGGAAATGTACACTTCCGATCATGGAGAATGTCCTGTTGGACATTCAGGACGGCATAATTAAAATATCGGCAGCCGATCCTCAAGGTCGGATAAACACTTCTATTAAGGGTATCTTAATAGATAATGAAATTTCAATCTGTATTGAACCTAAATTATTAATTGATGGCCTAAATACTTTACCGGAACAACCTATTGCAATAACTATTGACGAAAAGCTATCCGTTACGGTCAAATACAAAGGCGGTAAATTTGAACTGGCCGGACTATTGCCAACGGAATTTCCCAAAGAAAAAGATGTTACCAACGCAACAAGGATTTCTTTACCATCCAAAGTGTTATTAAATGGAATAGAGAAAACATTTTTCTGTGCATCAACGGATGAGCTTCGTCCGATAATGACATCGGTCTATCTGGATATCACAGAAGGTCAAATCGGTTTTGTAGCTTCCGACGGTCATAAGCTGGCACTGTTAGAGCTTCGTGATGAATCAATGACAGAGAAGAATAGTAGGGTTAGCAGCTTTTTCATTTGTTTTTAAGATTTATTATACAGTAAAACTAATAAAAAACTTCAATTTGTATCTTTTCGTTAGTGTGAGTATCGCTTTGATAATTAAAAACCTATCTATTTTTATGTTAATACAGCACCTTAATTTCAAATTCATATCATTCAATGTAATAAAATGGAATATCACTTTCTTTAACAGCTATATTTCCATATAACCCAAGTCTCGAAGATGTATTTTCCATAATACTATTTCTTATACTTAATGTTGCTTTTCTATTTCCTCGAGTAAGAATTATGCCCTTATCTTCTGAAAATCTACAGTTCTCAAACTTTATATAGGCATCTTTATAATCAATCCCATCAGTATCAATATGCTGAAAACTTACATTTCCTCCAGACCAATTGATATCAATCATTTTAATAGTATCAACAGGTGTCATACAACTGATAAAATCAATAAATTTATTTTGCAAATGTATTTTTTCAAAAGTAATATTATCCTGTCTGGGGGCTTGTGAATTTGGATAATAACTTCTGGAATAATTATCATTATCGAAATGCAGACTAAAAGCAACATCCCTTTCTTTTTGCAGATATATATTTCTAAAATGAATATTTCTACATCCAGCATTATACACGACGTTATCTTGCATCATGTACCAATTAATGCCATCAATCACCTGATATCCATTCGTATGCGTAGGGGCTGTGTGCGAAATATATTTTTGTCCAAGAACATTCGAAATAACTCTGTATAATCTGCCATTAGAAACAACTATATCTGATTTCTGCAATTCCATTCCTTGGTGCCAATCTAGCCATGAACCAGCTAGAATGCGACAAAAAAAGCCTGTAGTACCATGACCTTCCAAGTCATAACAATTTTCAATAAGTCCGTTCTCAATCCATCCTACAGTTGGATTACTAGTATCATAATCATGTGCATTTAGAGCAATCGGATCATCGAAAGTACTAAAAGTTGAATTGCGAATAATAAAATTTTTACCAACACCCAAATGAATTCCGTCTTTATCTCCTTCAATACGTGCATTATCAATCAGAATATTTTCAAATTCACATATTTGAAGACAAAAACGATACAGTAGCAGATCAGTGCAATTAAAATTTTTGATTGTAAGATTTTTGATATAAAAAAAAGCGATCTGCCCTTGTATACCTTGGATAGTTCCTCCACGATCATCCAGTTTATTACAAATGAGATTTAGTCCATTTATTTCTATATTCTCATCATATGTTCGAGTATAGGCTCCTCTATTTATAAAAACATATTCAGCTCCATATCCGTTATCATCCGTTTTTTTTCTGATGTACACTGCGGGTCCGAATGTTATGGAACAATTGCTCTTAAGATATATCGTCGCATTCAGATCATACACACCGGGAGTTTTCACATAAACTGCATTATTGGAATCAATTGCTTTTTGAAGTGCTATAACATTTTCATTCGCTGTATTGTTGGGAGAGAAACCAAAATCTTCGGCATTAACACCTTTATAGACTATATCTTTATCTCCACAAGAAATAAGAACTATCATTATAATAGGTAGTAATAAATAAATACATTTCTTCATCGTAATCATTTTATATTTTATTGCAATTTCTAGCTAAAAAGAGGTTCATTCATAGAAAATCCATTTTTAACGATGGCGTTTTTACTAAAACAATAGTTCTGAGAGTTGAAAATTCAAACTTTTGTGCAATAACTCTCAAAATAAGTAAATTTATTCAACCTAAATTTAAGAATGCACAATGAGTATTCAAATATATGAAAATAATTTACAACAACATCTTACCACCCAAAGGATTTACGGCTATTAACCTGTTTGGGTTAGTACTTGCCCGCAAGGAATACAGAGCCTTGCCCAGTCGCATCATCAACCACGAAGCCATACACACAGCCCAGATGCGAGAGCTGTTATTTATCTTTTTCTATCTATGGTATGTAGTTGAATGGATCGTTCGGCTCATCCAATATAGGAATTCAAACAAAGCGTATCACAACATATCGTTTGAGCGGGAGGCGTATGCAAATCAAGATGATCAGGAGTATTTGAAGGTGCGAAGATCATTTTCCTTTCTAGCTTATATTTTAAATTAAAAAATGGAAATAGAACTGAACTTTCAACACTTGTTTGTCGTGTGTGTGGTATTATTATCAGAATATATGCTCGTGCTGATGGCTGTTTTGGCTGATCTGATCGCAGGATGCCGCAAGGCAAAGAAAAGAGGTGAACTAAGAAGCTCTTATGGTTTTCGTAAAACAGTGGATAAGCTAGGGCGATACTACCTGCCTCTGTTCGCTCTTACGATAGTAGACATGATGCAATTAATAGTAGTGTGGTATCTAAACGAATTTTACGGATATACTATCCCTTTGCTGCCTGTAGTGTCATTGATCGGCTCTCTAGGCATCGGGCTGATAGAGGTTAAATCCATTCTCGAAAAAGCAGAAGATAAAGTAAAATTCGAACGTGTGGGAGAACTAGCCGGAAGTGTAATCCAGAATAAAGGTGATGCAGCAGCAATTATAGCAGAATTAGTAAAATATCTAAAAGAAGAAAACCAAGATGGCAAAAATTGAATTGCTTGTCCCTTTCATACTGAAATGGGAAGGTGGATTTGTGAATGATCC
>JBKECE010000206.1:0-6159 GCA_047974325.1 Dysgonomonas sp.
GAATGCCTTTGGTGAATGCGGGTGTTGTGTTACAAAATACTTATGGAACCGTCATTTGGCGGGCTCGTACAGATAATACAGGTAAGGCTGAACTCTGGGCGGGTTTGTATTCCGAATCCAAAGAGGACACAAAATCCGGTTTGAAACTTGTTTTTGATTACGAAGGAAAGTCTGTGGAAATAGCATCAGCTAAGCCTTTCTCGGAAGGGATCAATACTGCGAAAATAGATGCTGTGTGTGGAATCCAGAATGCTGTTGACATATTCTTCATGGTTGATGCAACAGGTTCCATGGGTGACGAGATTCGCTATCTGCAAATTGAATTGAACGATATTATAAAAAAAATAAAGAAACAGCAATCACAACTTCAATTGCGTGTTGGTAGCCTGGTTTACCGGGATAACGGAGATGAATACGTGACCCGAAAATCATCACTCGATGCAGATGTCAACACCACACTAAGTTTTCTGAAAGATCAGCGAGCCGGAGGTGGAGGCGATTATCCCGAAGCGGTGGATGAAGCCTTATATCAGACCATTTATTCAGAAAATTGGAACGATGCAGCTCTTGCACGTATCGCATTTTTGGTATTGGATGCTCCTGCACATGACGATGCATCTTCGCAAGAGAGAGTGAAAGAACAAATCCGTTTGGCCGCCGAAAAAGGAATCCGCATTGTGCCTATCGTTTGTAGTGGTATGGCGAAAGATGGAGAGTATCTCATGCGTTGTATGGCTCTGGCAACAAACGGTACTTATCTTTTTCTGACTGATGATAGCGGAGTTGGAGATTCTCATATGAAACCGACAACAGACAGCTACGATGTCGAAAAAATGAATGATGCCATTGTGCGCATAGTCAAACAATATACTCAGATGCCGGATTGCTCCAGTGACAAATGGATCAAAGAACAGAAAAAACAGTCGGATGCAGACAAATTCGTGCCTAATCCATCAGACGAAGATCCTGATGACGATGTGAAAACTTTGGGTACGAAAGCTGTGATGAAGGTATACCCTAATCCATGCAAAGAGTTGCTGAAAGTAGACATAAAGAAAGATGTTGAAGAACTGTTTTTTGTGGATATGACTGGAAAATCATTGCAATCATTCAAACCGTCTAAAAATGAAACTATCGAGACCGATGTGCAAAGTTATGCAGCGGGTGTCTATTTCATAAAAGCCTTGTATAAAGGTAAATGGTTTACTGAAAAAGTAATAGTAACCAAATAGTAAATACTTCTTTATGGCTCGGGTATGAGCTTCAGGTTCACTTCACGCGTCCGCCTTTTTTCCATGCCTTGCGGTAATAGTCTTCGTTGAGACTGCTCACAATTACACCGCGCGAGGTGGATGCGTGTATGAATTGATCGTTTTTCAGATAAATGCCTACATGGTTGACCTGATTTCTGTTTTTGGAGCTGGTAGCAAAGAAAACTAAATCACCGGTTCTCAATTTGCTTTTGGATATATTTCTTACATTTTTTGCTTGTTCGGCGGACGATCTTGAAATATCAATCTTGTATATTTTTTTATAGATGAGGTGGGTGAATCCCGAACAGTCCACACCACTACGGCTCAGTCCTGCTGCTTTATATTTTGTGCCCAGCCATGTGGATGTTTCGGCAAAAAGCGACATGTCAGGGTCATCATTTTTTATCTCAATACCAAGTTTGTGAGATAAATCTGCTACTTCATTAGGGCGATATAGGGTTTTCTTGCTGGCACATGAAGCCAGCGTAATACCTATCAGGAAAACGAATATCAGTTTAGGATTGTAGCGTAGACAAGGCATAAAAATTCATGAAGCATTTTTTGTTAAACAAAAAGCTTCAAAGAATGGTTCATCTATTGGAAAAACTCTGAGGATAGGAGATCAATCCGAGATGTTCTGCTTTCTGCCTATATTTTTTTATGATTGTGTCAAATTCATTTTTCTGTTCGGCTGTGAATCCGGATTCATATTCATTGATACTTTCTTGTAAATCCTGCATTTCAGAAACAAAATCCAATGCGGTATCCAAATCGGTGAATGACGAAAAATAATCGTCATAAAACGTTTTCAGATTGTCCAGAAGGTCTTCCGCAGAGTTAGAACAAATACTGCACATTTTTGCTTTTTGTGTTGCATAGGCTACTGAGTCTACTGCTGCATCATAATCTTGATAAGCAATCCCTATACCATCATATTCATCTACTGCAGCAATTGAATCTGCCACTTCTCCATCATCTTCCGATATTATCGGCGGTATGAATTGAATGGCTAATATAGTATAACCGAATGTTTCGATTTCTTTTTCGTTGATTTTATCGGTGAGGGTTTCGAACTGTTTTAGCTGTTTTTCATTGAATTTATCGATATATAGTTCTCTGTCGAAGCTGAATATAGAATTGTATTCGTAATATGAAGCAGGTACAAGCACATCTTTTTTTCCACTCAAAGGTATCAATACTTCTTTATAGAAAAGTTCCAGATTGGTCAGAAACTTTTCTGGAGAGTCAGATGGGCCATACTTGCTTTCCGGCAGATTTTTCTTTGCTTGGCTAATATAATATTTTTCTTGTTTAGCCCTCACTTCTTTGCTCAGATTTTCTAAAGTGTCGATCTGTTCTTCCGTAAAATCAGATGCGTATTTTTCTAATTCTGAGCTGATCGTATTCATATCATTATCATAGGCAGTCATAATGTTATACAAATCATCATCTTCGGCAGAAAAAAATACTGTATCTAAGAATTCTTTCAGATTAGCAATTGCTTCACCTGCATTTTTAGCATTTGCATATTTACTTGGATTTATACCCGACCTAAGACTGTTTTCTTTGGACTCCATTTTGGAGATCAGGTTGGTATAGCGTTCTTTTTGCTGCTTGGTGAATGTTCCATAGAATCTGTCTTTTTCACTCTCTATGAGATTAAAATCTTCCTGATATGTTTCCAGATAAGCTAATGACGTTGCCGGTGCGACGACTTCGTTGTATATATTTTCTATTTTGTCCAGATAGTCTTCTTCTGAATGGGCAGGGCCGTATATATGCATCACATTCGCAGTCGAATCAATAATATCGCTTTCTTCCACAACAGTATCTTCTTCTATTGGATAGTCTTCGGTGTTCTGTGGTGTGTCGTCAATGATAGAATCTTTTTTTGTATCCACTTTTGCAATCAAAGCATCAAAACGTTTTTTCTCGGCAGGCGTTAGCCTGTCTTCATATTTGTCAATCTCTGCTTCCAGTTTATCGGCTACATCTCGATAAGGTTCCAACTCACTGAACCGTGACAGATGAATATAGATTTCATCATAAAAAGTTTGCAGATTTTTGATCATTTGATCTGCATTCTTAGCCGGAGTGTAGTTGTATTTCTTCTGTGCAAAAACCGGATTTGCAAACATTATGAGTATAATGCTGATAACGAATAGTTTGTGTGTTTTTGTCATTGTGTTCTTAATTTTTGTCGAAGATAGGTATTTTAAATTATACGGGGCGAATAAAACCGGAAACAATTTTTGATGAGAAAAATGATTATTATCTTTGTCATATGTGCGGAATGAATTCATTCAACTAAAAGAGTATAAAGCAAATATATATAAATGTATCTGAAGAAGCAATTTACGGCAAACAACCATTTTTTTGAAATTGTGGTAGATGGGTTTCATGAATATCAACCGGGACGTGACACGTGGCTTTTTACACTGGCTATCGATGGAACAGACGTTACGTCTGAATACACTTCATTGCCCTATTTAAGTAAGAATCTTGACAAATGGGAAGTTTTATCGGTTGACAGTCGCTACATCTTTCTTCCGCTTGAGGTTGGTGCAATGCTCATCGACACGCAATCTTTGGAAAAACATGTATTGCCAACCCGTCAGTATAGAGGAAATCAGTTTACATCGACACGTCTATTCATCTTCGGGCGAAATTTGATATTGCTGATAGACCTGAAATCAATTTTCTCGTCATTTTATTTTCTGGGAGATGACAGGAGAATCAGTGATATGAAAGTGTTGGACGACCATGCATTGGAATTGTCCTTACTGGAGGATAAGGATCAGATAAAAGATGTAATTCTTTACACTGATGAGCAAACTCTGATTGATAAGATTAAACCTGTATAAACATTGAAAAACATATAATATGCGTTTTTTAAGAATATTAAACCAACGTTTATCGGCAGATATCCGCCGGGTAGTGGATGCACCTGCACACGATTTTGAAATTCTGGTTAATAAAGTGGAAGTCGATAGCATGGGTATGGCTCGTCGTCCCTTTGTTCTGAGAGCGGATGGAAATAATATTGTTCGCAAATTGTTTTTTGTCTATACAGTATTTCTCGAGGCAAATCTGAACAAATGGCAGGTTGCACCTCAAGATGCAAGCTATATCTTTTTACCTGAGTTTGGCCGTCCGGTGCTTATAAATACTGAAACTTTGGAAAAAGAACTCTTGCCCGATCAGGTGATGAAGGGACAGTTTCTGGCTAATGCTTTCTATGGGCATTTCCTGATGGTATTGTATTCCCGGTCAATGATGATTGTTCATCTGGGCTCATTAGTTTCGGCTTGTTATACCTTTAATTTTGAGCTTGCCGATGCACGGATGCTTAGTGAGAGAATCATATTACTGACCAAAGAAGATGGATCGACGGTGAAGTTTGACCGCTATGATTTTGTCTATATCTAGGGCAAGATAATCCTCTACCTGAGTGATAGAAACGAATAATTAGTTGATATTCAGAAAGAATAATTATATTTGTAGGAAGACACGGTTGCAAAATTGTTTTTTTATGAGAAAAATCATCTACATACTCCCGCTCCTCATCATAGCTTTCTCTTGTGGAAAATCGTCTAAGAACGAATCTGTTAAGGCACAACAGTCCATAAAGAGTGCAAAAATAAAAACGATGAAAGTGGTGCAGTTTTCTTATAAATTCGGAAAACCGGATCCGGCTTCAGCAAAGACTCTTCTAACAACTGAGTTTGACAATAGAGGAAATTCTGTTAAAGAGGTTTCGCCTTACAATATTCTTACTTATGCATATAAAGATATTAACAAGGTTAATAAATTGTCTGATATTCAAGAACTGAATACGCAGGCTCTATTACAATTTCAAACCAATTTTGAATATGCAGACAATGGTGCGATAACAGCCACGCGCTTCACCGTTGATGGAGATGTGGTCACGAAGACCGTTATGCAGAGAGATAAGTCGGACAGAGATACGAGTGTCGTTGTTTATGACAAACGTGGAGTGATAAACAGTAAAAAAATAAATAGATTTGATGACATAGGGTTGAAGGAGTCTATAACGTACAACTCTAATGATAGCATTTCCAATAAAATAGTAAGATTGTCCGGAGACAAAAAGCAAAGAGTGTTCATCATATATAACGAGTTAGGAGTTGCCACGAGTGTTTTCACCGAGAATTATGACAGTGACGACAACATGGTCGAATATATGAATGCGGTTGAAGATCTATCTGGATTCAGACACTTCAAGCGTACCTATAAAAATGGTTTGCTCCAAGAGGAAATTGAATTTCAGCGTAATGGCGAACCAAAATCCGTTATCAAATATACTTACGAAAAATAAAAAATGAGAAAATTAATAATAGGCGCTTCCGTCACTGCTTTATTGTTTCTAGCGTCATGCAAATCATCGAAAGATTGCGGTTGTCCTTATCCTGTGTCAAGCAGTGTTAATGAAAGACCCCTGACAAACAGGGTGTAAAAAAATCTTTTCTATTGGTATATCCAGAGCAAAACAGGCTTTTTTGAAGCTGATATGTCTTTGTCGAGAATGGTCATGGTTGCATTGTCTGTCACAGGGCATCCTTGGCTCCATCCCAGAGGAAGATGTTTAGGATATGTTTCTGTTGCCGGAACAGGTGAGTAGGAGTGTAACACAATCCATCTCTTGAATGCATTGCTGTTTGTGTTGTCATATCCGTGAAGTTTGTAGTGTACATTGATTCCATATTGGCTGTATGAACGCATACCTGTCTTATATCTACCGAGTGACGAGCAATAACTCCCTTCAATATTACTGAACACAGGTTTTTCCTGAGTGCTTTCTTTGCCATAGCCATGTGCGCACAAAGCCTTGTGAGAAATATTCCCATCTTTGAAGTTCCAGATGAAAAAACGGTATTTTCCTGAA
>JBKECE010000227.1:0-2753 GCA_047974325.1 Dysgonomonas sp.
TAGAATTGATAAATGACGAAGATGATTATAGTCAAGAAGATGATACGTACAGCTTAGCGGATATGGAAAAACAAATGATCATCCGAACACTTGAAAAATACAGAGGGAGAAGGAAACCCGCTGCAGATGAGCTAAAAATATCGGAAAGAACTCTTTACCGGAAAATAAAGGAGTACAACATCGACCTGAATTAAAATTTGTCAATGAAAATAGCATTTATTATCTTGATGTTGTGCCATATGGGGACAGCGCGTAACCTAGTCGAATGAGCTTTTGAGAATATGCAAGAACAAAAAGTACTCGAAGAAAAGTGATATCTTTGCCAATAATAAGTTGAAGTAATAAAAATGTTTAAACAATTTATATACGAGCAGCACTCTTCATACCAAAGTTCGGTTGATTTTTATAAAATAAACCCGGATCGTCTTATTGATATAGAGCATTTTGTCATGAATGAAATCTTACATTTCATTGAATTGCAACTACCTGAGATTGTAAGAGATTATAATGAAGCGTCGTATCTATATTCATTTTGGAAAAATTATACTCCTCTTGATAGAGGCAGGTCGCCAATTGGCGACCAATATACGTGGATTGAAGTAGGAGAAAAAGTGTTTGGGAGTAAATTGTCACGTTACTTTGCCTCTAACTTTACCATTAAAGATTCGGGGTTACCTTCTGGTTCTGACGATAGATGTATAATTTCAAGTGAAAGAATCAGACAAACTCTTCAAATAACAGATTCCGCTTGGGTTTTTATTGACATAAAATCTGCAGGTCCACGAGACGACTTTAACCACGCAGTAATGTCGCCATATCAAGTCTCAGGTTCGGGTAAATGGAACGATATTGACAGAGGTGTTTTAAACGACCCTATTGTTGCAAAAGGAAAATTTGTTTCACATAACTTTCTTTGTTCGCTGTCTCCCATTTATGTTTTGAGTGATAAAACCATAGCGCCATTGGCAACTTTCGTAATTAAGCCGGTATATAAAATGGTCAATAATGGTATTGAAACAATCGGACAACCTCTTGAAAAAATTAAAATTGCTTGTATTCCCAATGGCTTACTTTTAACGCATAATCCTAATTATTTAGAAAAATTTCCAAATCTATTTTTCCCAGGGAAAGATGATAAGAAAAAAGATTTACGAAAGATTCGTTCAAGGGTGTCTTTTGATATTTTAAAAAGTATTGATTCTTGGCGTGTAAAAGAAATTGTTGTTTAACATGGAAACATTGACTATAAATACAGTTCATTGTGGAGATTCTGTTTCATTGATGGAGCAGATAGCCCCCAATTCAATAGCATTATCGTTTTGGTCGCCACCATATTTTTTGGGAAAAGATTATGAAAAGGATGCCACTTATGACTCTTGGCAACTTTTATTGAAAAATATTATCACTCTGCATTTTAATGTGTTAAAGCCGGGTGGTTTTCTTGTTGTAAACATTGCGGATATAATTTCTTTTAAAAATGAGAATATGCCTCGTATTATGGGATTGAATCCCGCTAATAGAAAGCGCAATGTAACAAAAGATATGATCCTGAAAGTGAAATCGGATTTTCCAAACTACAATCGACAGCAAATCGCTTCCATACTTAATTGTAGTGAACAAACTATTGATAGAAGACTGAATGGAAATAATATTCGCGGGGGAAAATATGAAGCAGGAACACATATTAAACTTGTTGGTGGAAATTTAGAGCAATATGCTTATGATGCAGGATTGTTCCTTTATGATAAACGAATTTGGAAAAAAGACCCTGCTTGGGCAAATTGCAAATGGACAACCAACACGCTAAAAAGTGTAAGTGAAACAGAAGATTTGTATATTTTTTGGAAGCCCGGAGAATATGTTGTAAATCGTGAAAGATTGACACCCAGCGAATGGAAAGAATGGGGGTATAGACAAATCTGGGAAATCCCGAGCGTTAGAGCAAACAAAGAACATCCTGCAATGTTTCCAAAAGAGTTGGCTTCTCGTGTAATACGCCTATTTACAGACGAAGGAGATGTTGTACTTGACCCTTTCCTCGGTAGTGGCACAACTGCTGTTGCTGCAATAGAGACAAATAGAAACTTTATTGGTATCGAATTGATGAAAAAATATGCTGAAATTGCAACAAGAAATATCAAAAACGCACAATGTTCTCCGAATTTATTTTCAGGGAAAAATATTGATTATCAAACAAATGAGAGAATTGAAGATTTAACCAGTCATTTTGTTCCGACAAAAATAGAACAAGAAAGGGATGTGGCTTGTTTAGCAGCGAAAGCAAATCACAACGTATACGAAGAAAAGATTAGTACGAAAGAATCATACGGCACATAACACGCGTTATAAAAAATTGCCGGGACAGTAGGTATTCAAGGATTATAGCCTGCTTCAACTTTTGTACAACCGGATAGGAAATCGCTCGTAATCGGCAACTTTTCAGACCGCCAAACCGATATTGATATCGAATTAATTAAGTATAAAAAATATTAGCATCATAATAGTAGAGAAGATACACATGAGAAAAAAAATACGAAATACTATATTCTTTTTAGTGTTAGTCGTACTCACCGGCTGTACGGTCAGCTATGGGTTTACCGGTGGTTCCCTTGATTATTCTAAATACAAAAGTATTTCCATCGTTGACTTTCCAAACAATGCAGAATTAGTGAATCCATCGTTAGCTCAGTTTTTCACGGAAGCTTTGAAGGACAAATATACTCGCTCTACTAAATTAACGCTACAACGTGAAG
>JBKECE010000256.1:0-1771 GCA_047974325.1 Dysgonomonas sp.
TGAATATTTAGGTGTAAAACATATATCTGTTTTTGCGAATGGAACATTAGCACTTATTACGGCTTTGCAAGCCTTAAGAATTACCGGCGAAGTGATAACTACTCCTTTCAGCTTTGTGGCCACAACACACTCTTTATGGTGGAACAATATCAAGCCTGTATTTGTAGATATAGAAGATGAATACTATAACATCGATCCTAAAAAAATAGAAGCCGCCATCACTCCGCGCACAACAGCCATCATGCCTGTTCATGTCTATGGAAATCCGTGTAATGTAGAAGAAATTCAAAGGATTGCAGACATATATGGCCTACGCGTTATCTATGATGCCGCCCATGCTTTTGCTGTAAAAAAAGACGGACATTCGGTGATGAATTGGGGCGATCTATCAATTCTCAGCTTCCATGCTACAAAAGTTTATAATACAATCGAAGGTGGTGCTATTGTCTGTCAAGATGAAAAAACAAAACAACGCATTGACCTATTAAAGAATTTCGGTTTTAGAAACGAGACCACAGTGATTGAACCGGGTATTAATGCAAAAATGAACGAATTACAAGCTGCCTATGGTTCATTACAGCTAAAGCATATTGACAATTACATCGCCAAGCGCCTTCAACTGGCAAAATTATATGACTCTCTTCTGGTAGATGTTCCGGGAGTAAAATTGATGAAAGTGGCTGAAGGCGTAGAACATACTTATCCCTATTACCCTGTACGTATCAATACAGCCGAATATGGTATGTCTCGGGACGACATATATTTCAAACTACAAGAATATGATATTTTTGGACGACGCTATTTTTACCCACTTATCAGCGATTTTCCTACTTATAAAGGGCGTCCTTCGGCTAGTGTGATTAATCTTCCTGTAGCTGGAGAAGTATCGAAAGAAATCGTTTGCCTACCAATGTATGCCAATCTTGAATTTGAAGATGTGGAAAAAATATGTGATTTGATAAAAAATAAACCTTGGATAAAATGAAGTTAGGGATAATGCAACCTTACTTTTTGCCATATATCGGATATTTTCAGCTTTTGAATGCTGTAGATAAATACGTGATATATGACAACATACAATTCACAAAAAAAGGTTGGATCAATCGCAATCGCATATTACAAAACGGAAAAGATACGTTAATTACAATTCCTGTCGAAAAAGATTCAGACTACCTAAATATCTGCCAACGTTCGGTCTCATCGGGTTTTGATAGAAAGAAGCTCCTAAACCAAATTAAAGAATCCTACCGTAAGGCTCCTTATTTTAATGAAATAATGCCTCTGATAGAAGAGATTGTAAATTATAATGACAATAATCTGTTCAACTACATATACCATTCCATCGTAAAAATCTGTGGTTATTTGAGGATTGACACAGAATTTATAATATCATCAACAATCGACATTGATCATTCGTTGAAAGGACAGGAGAAAGTAATTGCTATTTGCAAAACATTTGAAGCAACTGAATATTACAATGCAATAGGTGGGCAAGAATTGTATTCGACTATTGATTTCGAAAAAGAGAACATTAAATTAAATTTTGTTTCATCTAATCTCATAGAATACAAGCAGTTTGCAAATGAATTTGTACCTTGGCTATCTATTCTGGATGTCATAATGTTCAATTCGGTGGAAGAAATAGAGAAAATGTTAGGAAAATATAATTTAACATGAAAGAAATAGGAGGCTTTTTTGAACTTCAACTTCGCAAAGGAGAACATTATCACAAAGGGGCTGTACATTTGAATACTGCCCGAAATTGTCTTGA
>JBKECE010000066.1:0-43519 GCA_047974325.1 Dysgonomonas sp.
TAATGTAGGAGCTGCAGTCTTGTTAAAAAACGGAATCATTGTGTCGGGCAGCAACCAAGAAAATGCAGCTTATCCATCAGGACTGTGTGCAGAACGCACAGCTTTGTTTTATGCTAATGCCCAATATCCAGACATTCCCGTTCAAATGGTTGCCATTGCAGCGTTCAACAAAGGTTCATTCACAACCGATATATGCAGTCCGTGCGGATCGTGCCGTCAGGTATTTGTAGAGATTGAAAACCGATATGATACACCGATTACTATCTTGATGTGCAGCAAAGATAAAGTCTATGAAGTGGCCACTATTAGAGATTTGCTACCACTTTGCTTTACAAAAGAATCAATGGAATAATTTCGAAAGAGTACATACAAAAAGCAGAGGAAAATATCGGTGACTAATGGGTGGTACCTGAAAAAAATTACCAATTGATTGTAGTATTTTTCAATTCGCGGGTAAATTCCTTTGCTCTGCCCTTAGAAACTATATCTAATAATGCCCAGAAATGTTCTCCATGATTCATCTCCACGGTATGGCACAATTCATGTAGAATAACAAAATCCACCAAATGCTCGGGCAACAACATACAGAAATAAGATAAGTTTATGCCTTTCTTTCCGGAGCAACTCCCCCAACGAGATCGACTTTTATTGATCTTTACATCTAAAAATTCAAATCCATGTTGTTCGGCAAAAAACTTCACTTTTTGAGGAAAAATGCGTTTTGCTTCGTATCGTAAGGCTTTTTCGACAAAGACTCGTATTGTTTCTTGTATTTCAGAGTCTTCAAAGTTACAATCTGAAGGATACGTGAGTGATAATATCTCATTTTTCAATTGCACATAGAAATTCTGCAAATTATTTTGAGTCATCACTAACCGAAAGCTAAAAGTTTTAAATTCCTGATCGGGAAAAAATCGATAAACAGGCTTCGATTTCAGGGATAAAAGTTGTGGTTTCAGTTCCTCAAAAGCCTTTAAAGCCTGCTTAGTGCTATAAAAAGCGGGTAATGTAATCTGAATAAAATCCCTCTTTTTTCTAGCTATTATATTTTTTGCTCTACCATTCCGGACAAAGACTACTTGTCCTAAATCGGCATCTATAAATTTATTATTCATATATTAAAAATAAGCTTAATCCAAAATATCACATGGATTAAGCTTATGTCAAATCTGATAAAGATTTATCCTTATTTTTTCTTATGGTTTTCTTTTATAAAAGCTTCCAAAGCTGCAGTCATAGAAGGATATCCCGGTTGCGGAGCCTCACAATCTAAGCGAAGATTAGCATCCTTGATGGCTTTAGCCGTTGTAGCACCAAAACATCCTATATAAATATCACCTTGTTCAAAATCGGGGTAGTTCTTGAATAATGATACGATTCCCAAAGGACTAAAAAATATGATCATATCATAAGATTTAATTTCCTCAGCAGGAATTTCACTACTCACCGTTCTATACATAATGGCTTTTGCATAGTCAACCTTCTTTTCATCCAATACTCCCGTTATGTCTTCATTATGGACATCCGACACAGGAAGAAGAAATTTTTCTTTACTATGTTTCGTCAACGACGCAGCCAATCCATCCATTTTGCCGGTAGCACTAAAAAATATTTTTCGTTTCCGATACACAATATATTTCTGCAAATACAAAGCTACCGACTCCGATATACAAAAATATTTCATTGTTTCAGGCATTGTCAATCTCAAATCTTCGCATAACGAAAAAAAGTGGTCTATTGCAATCTTTGCCGTAAAAACAATTGCTGTATAATCGGGTATATTTATTCGTTGTTGTCTAAATTCTTTCACATCAAGCCCTTCCACTTTTATGAATTGCCGAAAATCCATGACTAGATTATATTTTTCTGCAATATCAAAATATGGAGACTTCTCAGTAGTTGGTTTTGGTTGTGAAATTAATATTCTTTTAATTTTGGCACTCATAACATGCTAACTAATTATATCCGATTCATATATAAATTTCAACCCGTAATACACTATTGCATAGGGTAAAATTTCGACACTGCAAAGGTAAATAATCAAAAACAAAATATTGACATTCTGTTGCAAAAAAAAGGCAATTATGTGATAAAAAATCAATAATATGAATAAAACAAATAATATCAGTACAACAATCAATACGATAAGATGATAATGATCAGAATAGATGAGAAAGAGTGTCGGCAAAAAAATAACAATACCAAAAAGGTTCAATAGAGATATATTATATTTTCGCCAGAGCCTGATTTCGCTTTGTCTATCGAATAAATATCCAAAAAGACCATACATAAGGTCTTTCAGTAAAATAAAAACAAACAAAACGAGCATAAAAACAGAAATATTGAGAAAACTGTTATCATGCACTATTTTTCCATTATCCTGCTCCACAAATGTTGCATATACTATTATACTGGAAAGAAATACGGCCTGAAAAATCAAAAAAATACGGCTCCAGACCTCTGAGGTTGTAGTTTCTTTATAAAGCCGATGAGAATCTGACTTAGAATTAAAATTCTGGAAAATATTACGGCTGTTAAATAAAGAAAGTCCAGACCTTATTATCATAGACATACATAAAAGACAGAACAGTAGCAGTGCGAATATGCCATCAACCTGTTCCAATGAAAAAGATCTCTTCAGACCATCATATCCTGTCCCCATTGGTGCATCGCCAATCGCGGTTGTGTGCAATGCCTTATCTTCGCCATATTTTTCCCGAATAAGAGAAACATAGTTAGTTGAATCTACACTTATGCCGAATTGAAATAAATTATAGTGTAAAAGAACAGAATCCAAATGCTCCGCCACGCTTTCAGTCTGAGGTTTTTGAACAACAATGCTATCCACATTCTCCTGCAAGGCAACATTTTTAGTTCTATCTCCTGCATACTGTAATGTTTCTGCAGGCAAAATAGCCGTTTGGCTTTTTTGGGCATTACTATCAGTGAACGTTTTGCTCTGAACCGCAGATTCTCTTTGTTTTGGTATAGCAGAAGTAGCTGCACCTTCCGAACCTGCCTGAACAGGTACAGAAACAGGCATTGTATTTGTTTTATTTTTTATAGAATCCTGATATATCAACACAATTTTCTACACTAATACAAATTCATAAAAATAATAAAAGTACCAAGTCTGCAAAAGTAATAAATCTTTGCAAGCCTGATACTTTTTACGTATAAGAATTCTTTCCGTCCGAAGAAGAAATTTTATAATCCGAATTCTTTTCTAATTATATCTACAAAATCTAATTTTTCCCACGTGAATAATTCCACTGTTTTACTAACTGGTTCAGCAATATATCTGGATTTAAAGATTTTTGTCACAATTTGTGGATTTCTGCCCATATGCCCGTAAGCTGCAGTTTCCGAATAGATAGGATTTCTTAGTTTAAGACGTTCCTCTATTGCTTTTGGACGCATATCGAAAATAGCTGCTACCTTTTTGGCAATTTCTCCGTCTGACAGTTTTACATTGCTTTTTCCGTAAGTATTTACATAGATGTTCATCGGTTTGGCAACCCCTATTGCATAAGATACCTGCACCAAAATTTCTGATGCAACACCTGCTGCGACCAAATTTTTAGCAATATGACGAGATGCATAAGCAGCAGAACGGTCTACTTTTGATGGATCTTTACCCGAAAATGCACCACCTCCATGAGCACCCTTACCTCCATATGTGTCCACAATTATTTTACGACCTGTCAGACCGGTATCGCCGTGCGGTCCTCCAATCACAAATTTTCCAGTCGGATTCACGTGATATATGATTTCTTTGTTAAATAATCGGACAATATCTTCTCTAAATTTATATTTTTCGCTCACACGAGGCACAAGTATTTCAATCACATCTTTGCGTATTCTTGCTTGCATTTCCTCATCTGTACCAAATTCATCGTGCTGAGTGGAAATAACAATCGTATCTATGCGCAATGGAGTACCATTATCATCATATTCAATTGTAACCTGCGATTTAGCATCAGGTCGAAGATAAGGCATCAAGTGCAATTCATTTTTACGGATCGAAGCAAGTTCTAACAATAGAGCATGCGAAAGGTCAAGAGCCAATGGCATATAATTATCTGTTTCGTTAGTTGCATAACCAAACATCATACCTTGATCTCCAGCACCCTGATCCATTGGATCTGCTTTCTTATCAACACCTCTGTTTATGTCATCCGATTGTTCATGGATGGCTGACAAAACTCCGCAAGACTTTGCCTCAAACTGATATTCGCTTTTTGTATACCCTATGTTTTCTATAACCTTACGTGCCACATCCTGTACATCAATGTATGCTTCTGATTTGACCTCTCCGGCAAGCACAACCTGCCCGGTGGTTACCAATGTTTCGCAAGCAACTTTTGAGTTTGGATCATAAGCAAGAAATTCGTCTAACAGTGCATCCGAAATCTGATCGGCTACTTTATCGGGGTGTCCTTCCGACACAGACTCCGAAGTGAATAAATAACTCATTCTATGATATAATTTTGTAATTAATAAAAATGTGTGGAGAGACTTGTCTTCTAAACAATAGTGTGAAGTAATGTTTTTAGCATTTTTTCATGTGGTTGCAAGCAGACAAATCTATCCACAAAGATAATTTATGCAAAGGTAATATTTTTTTGGAAATAGTATCCTTTACAGAGAGATATTTATAATATCATTTTTTCTATTGGCAAAATCAGGATGCCTTCTGCTCCCAGATTTTTCAGTTTTGAAATAATTTCCCAAAACTTTTTTTCTTCGATAACCGATTGCACTGAACACCATTTTCCATCAGCCAAATGTGTTACAGTTGGGCTTCTCATTCCGGGTAATATTTTTATTATCTCTTCTAACTTAGATTGAAGAACATTCAACATTATATATTTTTTGCCTTGCGCTGCCTGCACTGCATCTATTCGGAAAATGAGCTGATCTAAAACCAATTGTTTTTCAGGAGTCAATGCTTTATGACTGATCAACAAAGCTTCAGAATTCATAACCACAGCCACTTCTTTCAACCGATTGCTGACAAGCGTTGCACCAGAGCTCACAATGTCAAAAATACCATCTGACAATCCAATGCTTGGAGATATCTCCACCGAACCATTTATTTCATGTATTTCAGCTGCAATATCATTGTCTTTCAAATAGGTTTTAAGAATAGATGGATATGATGTTGCAATCTTTTTGCCATTAAACCATTTTATATCTTCATATGCTTCATCTTTGGGTATAGCAAGAGACAGACGGCATTTACTAAACCCCAAACGCTTTGCGATTACAGCATCTTCTTTTTTTTCTACAAATTCATTTTCACCTACAATACCTATATCGGCGACACCTGTGGCCACAGCTTGCGGAATGTCATCATCACGAAGAAACAATACTTCAACCGGAAAACCTTCTGCCGGAACCAATAATGTCCTTTTTTTATTATTTAATTTTATACCTGCTTCAAGAAGCAAACCCATTGTTTCTTCAAACAATCGTCCTTTTGATTGTATGGCTATTCTCAAAATCATATATTAAAAAACATTATGAAAAAGACCCGCCTTCCAAATTCATGTTTGTGGGCAAGCCTTTCTTTTAAATTGTTATTTATCCAGACCAATTTACTCTAGGAATCAAATGTAAGTAAATATTTGATATTAATATGATAAAACAGTGATTATGTTTTTATTTTTTTTCAGAATTGTTCACTGTCCGTCTCATAAATTTCGATTCGGCACGTTGATATTTATAGATCTTTTCCGGAGACAATACGGTTTTAAACTTCTGATAATATTCTTTGTCCAATTGAGCTTCTTTTATCTTATTATCCATTGTCTGATCATTCAAGGATTCATAATCAGCAGCTGTTGCGCGAGCGCCTTTTTGTCTCACCTCACGCCCTTTTCTTCTTATTTCCCTGTTCAGTTCAAATTTTTTGGACATCAACTCATCACACAGCGGAATAAAAACCTTTGATTCCTGATTAGTCAGACCTATCTCTTTTATTAAAAAATCTATTCTTTCTTTTTTGAATCTTTCAATATCAAATTTTTTATTGTCTTGCCCCTGAACATTCAACATAAAGACGAATGTGAAGCTAAGCAAAAAAACAAGTTTTTTCATTTCCAATGTTTTTGTATTCTATTATTGCTCTGATTTTCAGTTATTAAAATTATCATTATATGCAGATCGTACTGCTTCATCTTCCAGAAAGAGATAAAACTCTTCAGCATCAGCCGTAGAGACGGATAATGACTGAGATCCTGCACCTTGCTGCATTGAATTTGTTCCGGAAAGAGGCTGTGCTGTAGCTTTGGGGTTAGTTCCATTTGTAACATTGTTTTCTGACAGGATTCCTACGGTTATAACAATCCCTATAAATATAGCAGCGACACCCGACCACGGTATTACTTTCTTCCATAATGGTTTCTTCAGGCTTTTGCTTAACAGTTGTTCTTTCTCCGGAAGCCTAGACATCATTTCGGCATTAAATTTGGCGAAATAATCATCCGGAATCCTAAAAGGATTTTGTTTGTTTATATTATTAAAATCTGACATAACCTAATATTTTTACTATACAATTTCTATGTATATCCATTTATTACTATAATAGACTTAAAAAAATGTAAAAGGTTTAATTTTCTTTTGCTAAAAAATCTTCTATTTTTTTCACTGCATGATGATAAGATGCTTTCAGAGCTCCCACAGAAGTTTCCAATACTTCCGACATTTCCTCATATTTCATTTCGTCAAAATATTTCAGATTGAATACGATACGTTGCTTTTCAGGTAACGTAAGTATTGCTTGTTGTAATTTTAATTGAGCTTCATCTCCATCAAAATAAACATCACTTTCCAGTTTATTCAGCATGAACGTATCTGCATCATCGATGTCAATATCCACATGATTTCGTTGCTTATTCAAAAATGAGATAGCCTCATTGATGGCTATTTTATAAAGCCATGTCTGAAGTTTTGACTCACCTCTGAAACTGTCCAGATTGGTCCATATTTTGATAAATGTATTTTGTAGAACATCATCCGCATCGGCATGAGTCAGCACTATCTTTCGGATTTGCCAATAGAGTTTTTCGCTATATTCTTCAACCAATTTAGCAAATGCAGAGCGCTGTGTTGCTGCATTTTGCAAATTCTCTATTAATATTCTCTCATCCTGCACCGGCATCTCTCTCCTTCCTGTTAATATTCTTGTTCGGACTCTGCTCTGATTATTTCTTCTCCTTTACGGTTTTGTCCGCTTCCGGTTTATTTGCATTTACGCCATTGTCATCTTCTTCTACAGCTTCATCATCATCCCCTATTTCATCGTTCCCGAAGTCAGATTCCTCATTCTCATAGCCTTGACCATCTTCAAACCATGTGATGAAACGATCTACTTGTGATGAATTGACCGTCCACCAATCTAATGATTCAGGAAAATAAGAAGCGCTGACATAACGGCAGTAAGTATCAAAATATCCCGATTCCAAAATTTCGGAATAAATAGGGACAAAAAAATCCCACATCAATCCACTTTGAGAATCGCTCTGTATCTGGCTCAAAGTGAAAAATATACTTTTTGAAGCTTGTTCAAAGAATTTATACTTTTCGGCAGGAGTATCATCCTTTGGTTTTATTTTTTGCAGATAGTTATACAGCTTGCTCCGATCTATACCCTCTTCCATTCCTAATTTCGGAGAATCTTTTTCTAAAGACTGATTTATAAGGTCATACATTTCTTGAAATGCATCTTTGGATCGCTCTGTATTAGGTTCCAATAGCAAGAAGAATTGAAATGACAGATAACTTTGAACCCATCTGTCAGCATCACTCAAAGAGTAAGAATACAGAAGGAATGCATCAGCATGTGTCGGGTCTATTTCTATGGCACGACTCAGGTTATTTATAGCTTGACTATATTGTTTTTGTTTAAAATAGCTGTATCCCAAATTGTAATACAACAAATATTCGTCTCCGCATTTCACCAATGCATCCGAAAGCATAGTTATAGCTTGATCTACGCGCCCCAATTCTGCCAATGCTGTACTTTTCACACAATAAGCATCAACAAGCAATGGTTGAAAATTAGAATTAATAACTTTTGTGCTATATTTCAACGCATTATCATAATCTTTAAGATAGAGATAAGATAGGGATAGTTCGTACACAGCTGACATCGAAGATGGATTTATCTTCAATGCTTCTTCATAATATTGAATTGCCTCATTATATTTTCCTCTTTCGTGCAAACTGACCCCTTTTCTGATCAGTTTATCCGAAGATGCCTGAGCAAACACAGACACAGAAAAACAAAATAAAAAAGCAAATAAATAAATTAATCTCATTCTAAGTTTGTATTATTACAAAATTAAGCCTACAAAAATAATTAAAACTACGAAAATTAGAGCAAAGTCCACACAATAGTTTGAACTTTTTAAATAACCTCATGCTTTTATTTATTCTTTATTACAAATCATATTCATACAACATTTTATTTTAAATTTTATTATTTAACTTTGCCCGTAATCTATTATAGACAATTATTAAATTAAAAACACAAGATGCTTACACTTAAAGCGATCAATGACAATCCCGATGAGATTATCAAAAAGCTATCAAAAAAACATTTCGATGGCAAGGATATCATCTCCAATATTATTAAGACAGATAAAGAACGAAAAAGTTTACAGACAGAGTTGGATAATAGCTTGTCAGAACTGAACAATATATCGAAAAACATAGGCCTTTTGATGAAAGAAGGCAAAAAAGAAGAAGCGGAAACAGCTCGGCGCATAGTTGCAGACATAAAAGAAAGGAACAAAGGATCTGAAGAAAAATTAAAAATCGCCGAAGAGAACCTGCAAAGCATGTTGGTGCTCATTCCAAACACACCGTCGGACGAAGTGCCGGAAGGTAAAGTTGCTGCAGACAATGTCGTGGAACGTACAGGTGGTGCGATACCCGAACTAGGAGTTGATGCTCTCCCCCATTGGGATTTAGCAAAAAAATATGATCTGATCGATTTTGAACTTGGTGTAAAAATCACAGGTGCAGGATTCCCTATCTACAAAGGTAAGGGAGCAAGGCTTCAGCGTTCGCTCATTAATTATTTCTTAGACAAAGCTCGCGATGCCGGCTATCTGGAAATACAACCGCCTTATGTGGTCAATGCTGACTCCGGTTATGGTACTGGACAATTGCCTGACAAAGAAGGTCAGATGTATCATGCTACGGTAGACGATTTATATTTGATACCAACAGCCGAAGTTCCCGTAACCAATATTTATCGAGATGTAATTCTTGACGAAAAAGATCTTCCTATCAAAAACACAGCCTATTCAGCTTGTTTTCGTCGTGAAGCCGGCTCTTATGGAAAAGATGTGCGCGGACTGAACAGATTGCATCAATTCGACAAAGTCGAGATCGTACGTATCGATACACCGGAACATTCATACGAATCACTTAAAGAAATGGTAGCCCATGTACAAAGCCTTGTCGATGATCTGAAATTGCCTTGGCGTATACTCAGACTCTGTGGTGGAGACATGAGTTTCACCTCAGCCTTAACATTCGATTTTGAAGTTTTCTCTGCTGCACAAAAACGCTGGTTGGAAGTTAGTTCAGTTTCTAATTTTGAAAGTTTTCAGGCTAATAGACTTAAATGTAGATATCGCGATGCTGACAAAAAAATACAATTGACTCACACCTTAAACGGTAGTGCATTGGCTTTACCGCGTATTGTAGCAGCATTACTCGAAAACAATCAAACGCCAGAAGGCATAAGAATACCCGAGGCTTTGATTCCTTATACGGGCTTTGATATCATAAACTGAGCTTTATGAAAAAAAACATTCTACCTTTTCTTATAAATATAAGTATCTGTTTGATCTTAGCTAGTATCTTTTCGTCATGTGAAGATTATGTATATAAAGATATTGAAGGTCAATGGAAATTAACCGAAAAATATGTATCCGGAGGTGAAATAGAAAAGGTAGATACGGTTTTTTACAGCTTCAAAAAAAATGTATTTAAATTTCTAAGCAAAACAAATACCGATGATGTGAATAATATTCATTGTTTTGGGAATTACACGAAAGAAGGTAATATTCTGAATATTGAACTTATAGAAAGTACATTCCGAAATGGTGTACCAGATTGGGACAATTTGAAAAGGACTTATACAATCAAAAGTTACAGCAAATCGAATCTGATACTTGAATATAAGGACACTACTTATATTTTCGTAAAATACTAAAAAACATTGAAATAAGCTTTGCCGCGTTTATCGTAACGAACATTTTTTTATTATCAACTGTTTTACAAATGCATAATAAGAAATTTAATTTCTATATTTGTAATTAGAATAAACAAAAAAATTATAATTTAAGTATTATGAATAAACTACTTGCATTTAGTATGGCTTTAGCCGTTGCCATTGGATTTGCATCATGTAAACCGAAACAAAGTGCCTACAAATCTGTATATGAGGCTGCAAAAGAAAAAGAACAGGAAGAAACCAAAAATTCTGAATCGGTTGTAAAACCAGCTTATCCAGCTTATAGTTCAAAATCAAATGACGAAACGACTGTAAGATCAGAGAAAATCAAACCCGTCTATGACATAGATGCTTCAGGATTGAAAACCTATAGCGTGGTGATTGCATCTCTCAGTGTAAAACCTAATGCAGAGGCTCTGAAAACAAAAATAGAAAATGACGGATATAAGGTGATTCTTGCACAAAACGAAGCAGGACTGTATCGTGTCATTATTGCCAGCTACAATGATAAGTCTCAGGCTGCAGCAAAACGAACTGAAGTGGTTAATTTCTATACATCGAAAGGTGATACTGAATATTTAAAGAAAACATACAACATTCCTTTTGACGATCTCTGGATCTTAGAAAGACAGTATTAGAGTTTAGATTAATAACACATTGTGAAAAAATTATGGTAAATGACTATTTCTGAAAAACATGAGGTAGTCATTTTCTTTATATTATGTCTCAAAAAATATGATCATCACTTTTTTAGGAACCGGCACCTCAACCGGAGTTCCGGAAATTGGCTGTAAATGTGAAGTATGTACTTCTACGAATCCCAAAGACAACAGGCTGAGGTCATCAGTTTTAATAAACATTGACAACACAAACTTACTAATAGACTGCGGTCCTGATTTTAGGCTGCAAATGCTCTCCCAGAAATTTAAAAAAATAGATGGGGTCTTAGTTACTCATGAACACTACGACCATGTTGGTGGAATGGATGACCTTCGGCCGTTTTGCCGCTTTGGAGATGTAAATATCTATGGAGAAAATCATGTATTGGAATCCTTGATGTCGCGCATCCCATATTGCTTTGTAGAAAACAAATATCCGGGCACACCTAATCTGACACTAAACGAAATTGATGAAAATTCATTCGAGATTAATGGTATAACCATAACACCAATCAGGTTGATGCATAATTTATTACCCATTCTCGGATTCAGGATCGGGAATTTTGCTTATCTCACAGATTTGAAAACAATTCCAGAAAGTGAATTTTTTAAATTAGAAGGATTGGATATACTTGTAATGAATGCATTGCGCATAGAGGAGCATCTGTCTCACCAAACTTTATCTGAAGCATTGATCAATGTAAAGAAAATTGCACCTAAAAGGGCTTTCTTCACACACATTGCGCATCAATTAGGACTCCATGACAAGGTTCAAAAAAGTTTACCGGAAAATATATTTCTTGCATATGATAAATTAGTCGTTGAAACAGAGTATCAGCCATAAAAAGAAATAAAATATTTTATATCAGATCATATTTCTTGCAAAAAATGATTATAAAACATATCTTTGCACGAATTTTATTTAAAACGAACACCATATATGAAACTAAAGCATATATTACTGTTTTCAATCTCTTTGGCCTTTATATTTTCTTCATGTGGTTCTACTAAAAAAGTGACCTATTTTCAGGATATAGATACAATCCGATTTGAGAAGAATCCTTACACACTTGTGATTGAACCCGGAGACAATCTATATATCACAGTTTCAACAATCAATAAAGAAGCCGCAGCGATATTCAATGCCATAGACGAAGCAACCTCAAATTTGTCAGTTGAAACTATGGCTTATAAAGGCTATCTCGTAGATGAAGACGGTAATATAAACTTTCCACTAATCGGAAAGCTCAAACTTTCGGGTTTAACAAAAAAACAAGCCATAGAACTGCTTAAGACAGAAGCTTCTGCTTACATTTCGGATCCAGTCATCAACATCCGTTTTCTCAATTATAAAATAACGGTGCTGGGAGAAGTTACCAAACCTGGTGTTTATGATTTCAGTGACGAGAAAGTATCACTTTTTGATGCTTTGGGTAAAGCTGGGGATCTCTCTATCTACGGAAAAAGAAAAAATGTTATTGTATGCAGAGATGTTGATGGTAAAAAAGAATATACACGTTTAGATTTGACATCAGCCCAAGTGTTTAATTCTCCTTATTACTATCTCCAACAAAACGACATAATATATGTGGAAGCCAACAGTGCCAAGATTGTCAGCTCTTCCATATATAACCAAAATTTGCCTCTGATACTTTCAACCATATCAACCCTTACAACTGTTATCACTCTGATTATTACCATAAATAGAAATTAAGAAATATATTTTTTCCTAAAAGAAAATGAATACAGCAAATAACCTAGATAATAATCTGAGTCAGCAGAATCAAGATGAGGATAATATAGACTTATCATCCATACTAAACCAGTATAGGAAAAATTGGAAAACATTCTTTTTGTCATTTATTATCATAATCTCGTGTTCTGTTATCTACCTTTTTGTAGCTAGTCCGAAATATAAGATTTCTTCGTTAGTTTTGATAAAAGAAGAACAAAATTCTACGGCAGACATGCTGACATCGAGTTTTAGCAGCCTGGGATTTGATGTTGGAGTCAAAAATCTTGACAATGAAATGGCGGCTCTTCAAACAAGGAACTTGGCTCTTAAAGTATCAGACAGCCTGAACTTAAGAGTATCCTATTTTAAGAAAAAAGGAATCTTAAAAAAAGTAGATCTATACAAAAAATCTCCGGCAATCATAAAGTTAATCAATTTCAAAAATATTGAAACGGTTGAATATAATGTTGATAAAATTGATGACAACACACTGTCTATAACAAATAAAGATACAAACCTAAAAGCGCAATATGGAGATATTGTAAAAACAAATGAAGGGTCATTTGTGCTGAGCAAGAACATAACAACCGACAGCAGCGTTAGTTATCCAATCATATTATCAATAGCACCAGGTTCCCCACTTCACTTAATTTATGTTGATATCACATCAAAACGATCCAGCGTTCTGAATATATCAACAACCGATACAAATCCAGAAAAAGCCTGTGATATAATCAATACACTCATTTTCTTCTATAATGAAGATGCATATACAGATAAAAACTTATCAGCACGTAGCACTATTGACTTTATTGATTCACGTTTGTCCATAATATCCGGAGAGTTAGAAAATGCAGAAAAAAGTGTAGAAGATTATAAAAAAGAGAACAAACTTACAGATCTGAAAGCTGATGCAGAGATATATCTGCAATCGAATAGTGAATATGACAAAAAGTTATCTGAAATAACTCTGAATATAAATGTATTAAGTTCTATACGTGAATATTTAGAAGATAATAAGCACAAAAACAATATCGTTCCTTCAAATTTGGGCATTCAAGATGCAACATTGCTTGAACTCATGAAAACATTCAATGAAGCTCAACTCGAAAAAATAAAAATGACAAAAGGAATGAAATCTGAAAATCCAATCTTAAAGAATTATGAGGATGAAACAGAGCTTCTTAGAAAAAATTTGATCGAGAACATAAAAAATGTAGAAACGGGTTTTAAGCTAGCTAAAAATGAAGTATTGAAACAAGAAAATACATTTTCTTCTAAAATATCGAATTTATCTACTCAAGAAAGAGAATACAGAGAACTGTATAGACAACAAAATATTAAAGAGACATTGTATATATTTCTGTTACAGAAAAAAGAAGAAACAGGACTATACCTCACCGCTGTGGCACCCAATGCAAAGATCATAGATCATGCCTACATTCCTGATGCGCCTGTCAGTCCCAAGAAAAGTATAATATTATTGGTTGCGCTGGTACTTTCACTCATTATTCCGATTATAATCATATATGTAAAAAGCCTACTCAATTATAAAGTTTCATCACACGATGATCTGGCAAAACTCTCCAATATTCCTTATCTGGGGGAAATCCCGATAAACAAGGAACCGTTGCTTGAACCAAACGAAAATGGAACCATCATATCGGAAAAATTCCGTACCAATTGTATCAATTTGGATTTTGTACTCAACGGACAAAAACATAAGGTGATAATGACCACATCATCCTTATCAGGTGAAGGTAAAACATATTATACTACCAATTTAGCTATTGCATTGTCAAATATGGGCAATAAAGTGCTTTTGATAAATCTGGATTTGCATAAAAATGATGGGTATCACCTTGCCGATGCCATTAAGAATAATGGAATATCAACATATCTGATAGATTCTCATAAATCGATTGAAGATATAATATCCAAAAGTAAAAATTATCAGAACTTGGATATAATTAATAATGGACCCATCCCTCCCAATCCGGCAATGTTGTTGATCAGTCCCAAAATAAAAGACATTTTTGACACTGTAAGAGACAAATATGACTATATTGTTGTTGACACCCCACCTATAGGCTTAATGGCTGATGCAATGATGCTCGATAGATATGCAGACCTTACAATATATGTGATCAGGCAAAATTATACTCCAAAAAAATCTTTACAGAATATACAGGAGATATATAAATCCAAAAAATTAACCAACATACATACCATCCTTAATGGAGTGGATATGAAAGAAGTATATGGTGAATACTATGATAAGAATTATAATCGCTATTATGGTAAAAATTCAAAGAAAAAATAAACGCATATAATAAACATACAATAAAAAGAATCCGGGATATTTAAATTTCGGATTCTTTTTTTTATTTTCCCGTCAATATGTTTACCTACTCAATTAAATTAAAGTAAATTTGCAGATTATTTAGAAGAATATGGATTCTGAAAAACAACGGTTATTAGATAACAGATATTTGCGAATGGCTCTCATCTGGGCAGAGAATTCTTATTGTGAAAGGCGAAAGGTTGGGGCTATCATCGTAAAAGATAAAATGATCATTTCAGATGGATACAATGGAACGCCATCGGGTTTTGAGAACGTATGCGAAGACGAAAATAATATCACTAAACCATACGTGCTTCATGCAGAAGCAAATGCGATTACAAAAGTTGCCTGTTCCCATAATAGCAGCTACGGCGCAACACTATACGTTACGGCATCGCCATGCATAGAATGTGCAAAGCTAATTATTCAATCAGGAATAAAACGCGTTGTATATAAAGACAGATATACCAAAACAGATGGTTGTGAACTCCTTGAAAGAGCCGGTATCCAACTAACATGCATATCATTCGATTAGGAAAGAGTCAAAAAATTATAGATTAAGAATAATGAATTCTCTAAAAAAAGTATCGCTGTGGCTACCACTTATTATCGGAATAAGTATCGCTTTAGGTGTTTTCATCGGAAATGCATTTTCAATATTTAATTCACAAAAAAGGCTGTTTGACAGAGGTGACAAACTAGAAGCTATATTGGAATACATAAATGAATCGTATGTCGACACTGTAAATATTCAGGAGTTAGTAGAATCTTCAATTCCGGGTATAATAGCAGGTCTAGATCCTCACTCCGCTTATTTCTCTGCTAAAGAAATGGAAATCACCGGCGACGAATTAAGTGGTCATTTCAGTGGAATAGGTGTACAGTTCTCAATTCTGAATGATACTATCACTGTGATCAGTGTTATTCCCGGAGGACCTTCGGAGATCGCAGGCATCAAAGCCGGAGATCGCATTGTATATGCCAACGATAGTCTGCTTGCGGGAAAAGACTTAACAAACGAAAAAGTGCTTGAAAGTCTCAGGGGCACAAAAGGAACAAGTGTTAAATTAGGGATTAAGCGATATAACCAAAACGGTATTGTCAATATTTCTGTGATCAGAGATGATGTACCTGTAAATAGTGTTGACGCATCATTTATGCCGGTCAGCGGCATCGGTTATATCAAAATAAGTAAATTTGCAAATACTACCACCAATGAATTCATGATTGCGGTCAATAAATTAAAAGGTCTGGGAGCAAAATCTCTTATCATTGATTTGCGGCAAAACACAGGTGGATATCTGAAGCCTGCAATCGACATGGCAAATGAATTCCTTAGCAAGGATAATCTGATTGTCTATACGGAAGGGCGAGCTTCTCATCGGGAAGATTATTCTGCAAATGGCTTCGGGACATGCACAAATGATCAGGTTATTGTATTGATGGATGAAGGTAGTGCATCTGCCAGTGAAGTTTTTGCAGGAGCAATTCAAGATCACGACAGAGGCTTGATCGTCGGTAGGCGTTCTTTTGGGAAAGGTTTGGTTCAAACCCAATTACCTTTTAAAGATGGTTCAGCCTTGCGTCTGACCATAGCTCGTTATTATACTCCATCGGGAAGATGTATCCAAAAACCTTATGAAAAAGGGCATAGTGAGGATTACAGTCAGGATATTATGAATCGATATTTAAGAGGTGAATTTGATTCTCAAGATAGCATCAAATTAGATCATTCAAAAATATATCATACCAGTGCAGGTAGAAATATCTATGGAAATGGCGGTATTATGCCCGATGTGTTTATCCCAAGAGATACGGTCGGCATTAATGTTTATTACACAAAATTAGTCAATTCGGGTGCCGTATATGAATTTGCTTTACAATATACCGATCTGAATAGGCGGAAGCTTGAAACTTTCAATTCATGGAAAGATTTATATGCATACCTAAATAAAATGCCATTGGTCTCTGACCTCGCTGTCTATGCTGAAACAAAAGGTGTGAAACGACAAACATATGTGATGCCCGAAACTCAAAATCTCCTACGCAAACAAATTGCGGCCTATATTGTGCGCAATTTCTTTGGAGACGAAGGTTATTATCCCGTTCTCTTGCATGATGACAGAGTTTTGAAACAAGCTATTGATTTAGCTAAATCAAACAAAGCTATTCCGGCACAGGTCAGAAAAAGAGCTTCTTAAATACAAAGTTGAGCACATTTAATTGATATTTAAATATACAAAGTAAATAGAAAACAAGATTGAAATACACAAAAGACACTATAAGGCAAGAAGTTGCCGCGTTGAAGAAGAAATATTCAACTGAAGATCTATTGGTGCAATCTGAAGAGATTATTTCTGTATTGGAAGCCACCGACACTTTTTGTAAAGCTAAAAATATTCTTATCTATCACAGCTTAAGAGATGAAGTGCAGACGTCATCTATCATTGAGAAATATGCTGATAACAAAACTTTTTTTCTTCCTGCTATAGACGAAGATAATAGCATGGTGGCTAGAAAATATGACACAAGTGTCCAATTAAAAAAATCAGATTTAGGTATATTGGAGCCAGTCAATTCTAATCTTGCTGATCTGCGGAAAATTGACTTGATCATCGTTCCCGGTATCGCTTTTGACCGTGAACTAAACAGAATGGGAAGAGGAAAAGGCTATTACGACAAATTTCTGGAACAAATGAAAACTCCTAAAATCGGATTGTGCTTCGATTTTCAGCTATTCGATAAAATTCCGACCGAGAAACATGACATTCCCATGGATATGCTGGTTCTGGAAAATGAAATTATCTGCAATGGTATTTATTAAGAAGTAGTTGTACCATCATAATTTACTTCAATAACTATCTCCATTTTTATACTTTAGCATCAAAAAAACAGACATTAAAATATGACAACTACAAAACTCATATCGTCTTCTCTTGGCATAAGAGAGTCACAAATAGAAAAAACAATAACCCTGCTCGAAGATGGTGCTACAATTCCGTTTATTAGTCGCTATCGCAAAGAAGCGACAGGAGGATTAGACGAAGTGCAAATAGCCGCTATCAGTGAGCAGAATGAAAAATTAAAAGAGTTGCAAAAGCGTAAGCAGACTATTTTGAAGTCTATCGAAGAACAAGAAAAACTCACGCCAGAACTCAGAAACCGCATAGAGAATTGTTGGGATAGCACTGAATTAGAAGACATTTATCTGCCTTATAAGCCCAAACGACAAACCAGAGCTGAGATTGCCCGTAAAAAAGGCTTAGAAAATCTAGCCAAGTTGTTGATGGGTCAGCAACATTTCGATGTGGAAGAAAAAGCACAAATATATGTGAAAGGTGATGTGAAGAATGTTGACGAAGCTCTGGCCGGAGCTTGTGACATTATTGCAGAATGGGTCAGTGAAGATGAATATGCGCGCAATTCCATCCGCACTATTTTTGAACGTGAAGCAATGATTACGTCAAAAGTGATAAAAGGAAAAGAACTTGAAGGTGACAAATACCGGGACTATTTCGATTTATCCGAAAAACTGAACCGTTGCACATCCCACCGTTTGCTTGCTATGCGCAGAGGCGAAGCCGAAGGATTTTTACGTGTCAACATTTCTCCGGAAGAAGAAGATGCTTTGGAACGTCTTGACAAGCGTTTTCTCAAGAATGGTGATGCAGAAGCCATTGGTTATGTAGCAGATGCTATAAAAGACGGATACAAACGGTTATTAAAACCATCTATCGAAACTGAATTTGCAGCACTTTCAAAAGAAAAGGCTGATGATGAAGCTATCCGTGTTTTTGTTGAAAACCTACGTCAGTTACTCCTTGCTGCTCCATTGGGACAAAAACGTGTCTTAGGTATCGATCCGGGATTTCGTACAGGCTGTAAGGTTGTCTGTCTGGATGCACAGGGAAATTTGGTTCACAATGAAACTATTTATCCTCACCCTCCACAAAACGAAATATCGAAAGCGGGAAGCAAAATAGTAAAACTCGTATCTACATACAATATAGATGCCATCGCAATTGGTAATGGTACTGCAAGCCGAGAAACCGAGAACTTTATCACCAATCTCCGCTACGAGAAAGAAGTACAAGTATTTGTGGTCAGTGAAAATGGCGCGTCTATATATTCTGCATCAAAAGTTGCACGAGAAGAATTTCCAGACTATGATGTCACTGTCAGAGGCGCTGTATCTATTGGACGACGATTAATGGATCCTTTGGCTGAATTAGTTAAAATAGACCCAAAATCAATTGGAGTGGGTCAATATCAACACGACGTAGACCAAACTAAATTGAAGAAATCACTCGATCTGACAGTTGAAAGTTGTGTAAATCTTGTCGGTGTGAATGTGAATACAGCAAGTAAGCATCTACTCACTTATATATCGGGATTAGGTCCTACCCTAGCCCAAAATATCGTGAATTACAGAACCGAACATGGTGCATTCAAAAGCCGAAAGGATTTGATAAAAGTACCTCGTATGGGAGATAAAGCATTTGAACAATGTGCAGGATTTCTACGCATTGCAGAGGCTAAGAATCCTTTAGACAATTCGGCCGTTCATCCCGAAAGTTATCATGTAGTGGAAACTATGGCAAAAGATATGAATTGTTCTGTTCAAACCCTCATTGATAATAAAGATCTGAAAAAGTCTCTCAATCTGAACAAATATATATCGGATACAGTTGGTTTGCCTACACTCAACGATATTATGCAAGAGCTAGACAAACCGGGGCGTGATCCTCGCAAACAGATTAAAACATTTGAATTTGATCGATCCATTAAGACAATAACAGACTTGCATGAAGGGATGCAACTCCCCGGCATTGTGACCAATGTTACAAACTTTGGATGTTTTGTCGATGTAGGCATCAAAGAAAATGGATTGGTACACATCTCCGAACTGGCCGACCGTTTTGTATCGGATCCTTCTGAAATTGTTTCACTGCACCAATATGTACAAGTGAAAGTTTTATCCGTAGATGTTGCCCGCAAACGGGTTCAGCTTTCTATGAAAGTAATCAATCAATAAAAATAATCAGGATATACATTTTTCCTAAAATGTATATCCCAATTTAATATGAGGAGTTTTGATATAATCATAAATACTACTAATAATAGTAGCAATAATACCAATATAAAATTTAATAAATAGAGAATTTGTCATCTTTTTTAATACGAAATGGAAAATATATTTTTCATAGAATCTGAAAAACATTGTACGCCTCTCTGTATAACTAAATCTTTATAAAAAGAATACAAATTTTAAAAAGAAAAGATCCGCATTCTTTTTATAAAGATCTGAAAGTATTCTTGACTATAATAAATTATCTATCTATATTGCCTAATTGATAAGTAAAAGTACATCCCGTTTGGATATCAAATAAACCATTGTTTCTTAATTTTATATATCCATCACTTTTCATAATTACATTACCTTTATTTAATGCTTTGAGATTTGCATTATAGATTTTTCCTCCATTAATATTCAATATTGCATTTGCTTTCACTATTATCATTGTTGATCCTTTCATATTTAATACACAGTTTGAATTTAAAGAAAGTGAACCACCTGATTCTATAATAATATTTCCATAAACATCTATTGGTGTATTCCAAATTGTATCTGACTTAATAATTATGGATTTATAAAGTTTTTTATATTCCCCCGTATTTTGAGCATCGTGTCTTTCACTTCCCCATTCTATTTTATTTGCATCACCTTTCGTATTCCATGCGTATACAGCATCACCTGCAATAGCTAGAATCTCAGTTTTACCATCACTATCTATATCGGCGACAGCAATATTATTTAGTTTCAATGCAACTGGATCAGAAATATTTACAATAATCGGGAATCCGATAACAGCTGTCCCATCAAGTTTTAGTGCATAAATTGCTTTATCGTCCTTAGAAATAACTAAAACTTCAACAAGGCCATCTCCATCAATATCTGCTAATAAAGCAGGAGTATGTTTTTCATTTTCTGTGGGTATATTCTTAATTTCTTTAGAAAAAACAAATGCTCCTTCTGAATTCCATATACTAACTAAATTTTCGCCCGTTGCAACAACATATAAATGTTCATTTCCATTTAAATCTCCAACAGACAAACCATTACTCAGTTCTGTTATCTGATTAGTTCCCCAATTACCGACAGAACCACCGACATTATTAATAACATGAATTAAAGATTTATTAGTGGATAAATCAAGAGATTTAATTACAATTTCTTTTTTACCATCATTATTAATATCACAAATTACGGCTGATGCTCTTTTAAATGAATGCCCTGCTTTACTATAAAATATTTCTTTATCTCCATATGGTCTTCCTTGATAATCCAATACATAAACACCACTTTCTGCACCAAATATGATCTCTTTATAACCATCATTATCCAAATCAGCCACTGCAACAGAAGGCAAATCCCATGAATCTACAGAATCGTACTTATAATTCCATAATTCATTTCCATTGTTATCAAGAACTATTATTGTATGAGTATCATCTGTATGAAGAATAATTTCCATTGAACCATCAGCGCTATCATCAATGTTAGAAAGAATGGGAGCATTAAAAACTCTAAAATCCGAAGGCATCTCTCTCTGCCATAAAATATCAGGTTTACTATCTTTATTTTCATCCTTCATTGTATGGCATGTTATATAATTAACACTGTTCGCATTTTCCCTCGTTACCGATATTATCTGATTTTCACCGATACCATATAAATCTCCAATTCCAACAGCCCCCCTTATAGCAAGCCCCATATCAGCAAAACCACTTTTAGTTGTTATGTTTTTGTCAATATCAAATAGATCTATACCTTCATGATCCAAGCCAATTATACATCCAGCCCGATTATTATCTGTTAAACACATCGTAGAAAATATTTCTAACATTCCATCGTTATTGACATCATATAACGTAAATGGAGAATTTCTTTTTCCTCTAAAATTCAAATTCATTGTTACAGGGAAAGGTTGTCTGTCATCAAAGGAAGTCCATGTTTCTTTAGCTTCAGATAATGGACCTTCATTTCCGGTGGTTGAAACTGCAGACACTTTATAATAATACCGACTAAGGGGCAAAGGGGTATAATCAATATAATATGCATTAGGTACAACATAAGTATTTATTCTCTTGTATTCTCCATATTCTGTATCACTTCTGTATAGATGATATCCTCCCACCGTAAAAGATGTTCCTTCTGGTTTTGTCCATTTTAATTCAATTTCAGATTCTTTACCTACAAAACTAATTGCATTTTTTAATACTTGGGTAGGTCTATCTGCTAAATCAAAATTAAATGAATCCCTTTTTCCATATTCATTCTCTACCTCCAATTTAAGATATAGTGATTTTCCTATTGTATATGCATTGGAAATATTAACATCGAAGGCAGTTATATTTTGTTCATGTTTTTGGTACTTAATATCAGGATAAATGCTTATATTTTGATTGACAGATGATATATATGCACTATTACTTATCAATTTGGCAGTAACACCTGTTGCTTCAGCCCTTCCTGCATTAAATAAATCGATATTCAATTTCAAATTCGCCCCTGGGACTATTATTCCTTCTATTGTCTTATTTTCTTGTTGAAGTTTAGAAGTGAAGACATCTATATTAAAGGTATCATTATAAGCATTGTTAATTGAATCTAATATACTCAAATTAAACACAATAGGATCTAAATCATTTTTTGAAATATCTGGGGTATTTTTATCAATCCGAAAGCTATACTCACTCGTAGATGAAGCCTCTCCACCAGGAAGTATATTTCCAAACAGACTTGCGGAATTGATCATCGTTATATATTTTGAATTACAACTTAAAGTAGATGAAACATTTTTAGCGATAGTATCTCCAGTATTTTTCAATCTAATAGTTACTTTTACAGTTTCACCTGCCCCGAGAATACTATCTCCATCAATATTACCATCATCAAAAATCATTTCATCTATTGACAGATTAGTATTATAAACACTTGGATCGGCTCTTCGTAGAATTATTGGTATATAATTATGAGCTGACACTGTAATATCTATACTATCCGATGTATGCGAATCTAATATGAAATTATATGTACCACTACCTGTTACAGAGTTAACTCTATATGCCTCTGATCCTTTCATCAGACAGATTGTTGCTTTTTCTGTAGGAGTGAGATTTTGAATTGTTACAGATACCTTTACTTTTCCAACAGATATGGATGAGATTGTATCTAAAACATTTAATATTTTAGGTGTTGCTGTCCAGATTTGCATTTCGGGATCACCGATAAGAACTATTTTCCGATTATTCGCTACTGCTCCGGATTCATCTAATCCCTGAACAGCGCGAAAAACATAACCTATATGATATGGTGTAAGTGAATCTTTCAATGCCTCAATAAAGTTATTAAATTGCCAAATTTCACTAGTATATCCATTATCTGAATTGCCTATATAAGCAACACAGCCACCTTTAGGGTTATTTAAATAACCCTTGGCAAAACAATTAAGATCGAATTGCGCTGTATTGCAACTTCCTGTCATAAATATTTGTTGGTAGGACCCATTTGAAAGTGTCTCAACATCCGACCGAAGCATTGATTCTCCTTTATCTTTGCTCGAGATTCCATGACCTCCGGGAGAACCATGATCCATATCATATATAATATGATAAAATCCCAACTCTGAATCTCCTCTAGATAAAGTTGATAATACATTCTTTCGGGTTAATTCTTTATTGCCTTGAACACAAGGACCATATGTCCAACCCGATGTATTAGTTCCATAAGTATACCTAGTTGTATTTCCACTACAATTATAATCATCAAAAATAAATTGAGTTCTTAGATTAGATGGATAATGAATTTTATTCTTTAACGCATATTTCGCTTGATCAGAAAATCGTGGTATAGATATATCAGACTGCATAAATGCATCACAAACTAATAAATTGTTATAATAGGATTTATCTTCAACATCTGCTTTTTCATAAGACAAAACTTTTTTCACAAAAGTTTCAGCTTCATCAACATTTTCAACAAGCGCTCTCCCCAAATAATGATTAATATTGATGTTACCTCCTATATTTTTATCAGACAACAGAATATTCCAATTTCCATTGTTAGAAGCATAATATATATCTATTGGAGCATAAGTTTCTATACTCTTCTGTGCATAATAATAACTCAACATCATTTTTGATGGTATAATACTAAAATCTCCACCCAATAAAATGAACAAAGATTTACCCCATTTTTCGGAAGATTCAATTATATAATTCCTTATTTTTTCAGGAGTATCAGATCCTGAAAAATTAGGAGTGATGTCTTCTATTGTTTTTATTATGGTCGGAATTCCTTTTTTCGTTTTCCAATCTGCCAATTTTTGAAAGGTTGGTTTTAGTTTATTATTCGTTATAATAATATATTCTGGTATAATTGTCTCTTCTACGGTCGGTGAATTCAATAAATCTTTTTTTATCTGCAAGTATTCAGTTACTACATTTTTAGATTGGATAACAGGTAAAATATTTGTAGAGAAGAGATCCACATCATCAGAGTTTTCAACAATTGATTTGATATGGCTCTTAACCATATTTGTTTTTTCTATTGATTGCCTAAATGATTCGGCAGAACTATTTATTTGTGGCGAAGTTACGTATTCAAGCGTAAAATCTATATTGTAAAAATAAATCTCTCTTGTTTGAGGAGCATATTCGATCGGATAAATACCGACTGTGACAATATGATAACCTTGGTCAAATCCATCATATAATATTTTTACTATATTTTGAGGAAAAGGATTTATCGAATTATAAATTGAATCATTTAAAGAAAAAGGAGGTTGTTCATAATCAGATCGAGAAGGGATTGGTGGTTGCGCCGGATAAATATAGAATGATCCTATCAATTTTTGTTTTATTTGAGAATTGATCCGAACCTCTGTTACCTGTGCATCAACAGGAATGATGTATGTTTTGGTAAAATAAGGTATCTGTGGTGATCCCACTTCATCCATTAATATAGCGTGAGGTAAATTGAGTTCTACAAATTCATCTTTTGGCTGTATCTGTATATCAGTGCTAATGATATTAACTTGCCCATTTATCTGTGCATTCAAATGAATTGAACACACAATGATGATTAAAAATAATAATATTTTTTTCATTGAAAAATTTTATTTTATTTATTTTATAAGCAATTTTCCGTTTTGATTCACGTTACTTCCACTGATCCTATATAAATAAACTCCACTTAACGGTTGGTTTATAGCAACACTATTTTTCTCTTCAGTAATAATCTCTTTTTGCAATATATTACCATTTATGGTTATCAGTTCAAACAACAAAGGAAATCGCATTATTTCCTCACTCGAGATATCTAATTTGTGTGAGGTTGCATCATAAATCACTGAAATATTATTTTTCTCTATTTCATCAGAATTAACTGAATTATATTGTGTTTTGAAGCATGAGCAACATCCTTCTTTCAAATACTTTACTTCATTACCTTTTTTCATACATATTAGTTCACTTCCTAAAATCTCCCCTCCTTCTCCACTTAGGAAACGAGGTGGAAAATAATATAACCCTCCTCGAAGACTTCCGATACCATATACCCATTCATCACCCGATCCAGAATCATCATAACTCACATATATGACTGAACCCATTGGTATATCGGAATAAATCGAACCTTTTACACTATTATTCAGAGAAGCTGTATCTACACATTCAAAAGTTGGACAGAAATTATACAAACCCATCAATGGTCTTTTTCCAAAATCTATTCTGGCGTCTTCTGTTTGTGAAAAATCATACATCAGAAACTCTTCAAATTGTGTTCCATCTTTTTTGTCTGCCGGCTGCACCCATACTTTCTTGTCAGCTTGACGTATGCCTGCAACATAGATATCCCCAGAATCAATATTTAATGTACTATCATTCAGAAGATACAGCCTCTGGTATATTTTTTCATTTATTATGGTATCTCCTTGTAATCCATATATAAATTGCCCACCTTCATAATAGTACAAGTGTATTACCCATATTGCATCTGATGTAGGAAAAATCTCATCATCCTGAACTTCTGAAAAACCTTGCATTCCGAACATTATGAGCATCACCAATAATAAAAATTTTGCTTTCATATAATTATAATATTTATTTATCAAAACAGTGATTTACAATAGCCTCTTTTATAAACTATAAATAGTTAAAAAGTTCTCTTAAATGTAATCGTTTTTTTTTAGATTTATTGCATATATTTATTATTTATTTTAAAAAAAATAAATAATGTTCACAATCCATCTATTATAATTAAATATGAGAAATTATTTTATTAAATTTAGATTCTGTAGCCCCGTTAGTTTAATCTAAACGGTATATGTGAAAGATGTGTATTCTATTTTACAATGAAAACCGTTTGGTAAAAATTATTTACAAATCCAATCGGATATAATTCAATATAAAAAGATTGAGTAAACTCTCTAAACGCTTTAAATTCGTGTAAAGGGACATTAAATTCATCAAAGAAAATAATATCTCCTTTTTTCAAGAAAGGATAAAGTTGCGATAAAACAAATAAGGTTGAAGAATATAAATCTGCATCCATATGTATCATTTTTCGGTTCGCAGCATTCATAATTTGAGCTTTTTCAGAAATGAATGTGTTCAATGTATTTTGAAACAAACCTTTAACAAATAGAGACCTCTCATCTTCCAGTTGTTTTATATCTGAACTCATATCCCCTTTTTTGAAAAAGGCGCCCCATTTTTCGGGCAATCCTTCAAAGGTATCGAATCCGATGAAATGGGATGATTCATTTTTATTATTTTTTAACCACCACATATATGAATCACCATCCGCTACTCCAAACTCAAGATATGTTATTTTCTCATTTTCAGCATTATAAGCATCTAATACAAACTCATATAACTTATATCGTCTATCATGATCTCTTGATAGAGTGAATGGTGTAGAATATTGACAATGTTTTTTATTTTTGTATATCCATATTAATAAATAATTGAAATAAGTTACAAACAAAGCCAATTTAGACAATGGGTAGAAAATAATTGTAATTGGAAATAGAATAAGTACATTTTTCAAGAAGACTATTACCCTTAGCATAATTTTACATTTTTTATCAAAAAAAAGAAATAATTTATTTAAATTACTAAATTAGTATTTAAATCTTTATTTGAAGATATAATCTGATAAATATGTTATATTTCAATCTATAATTTTGATTCCAATGTTTGTGAGCAAACCCCAAAGCCCATTTCGTGAGAATTTGGCATTTTTTAAAAAATTGTCGCGAGGATCAATAATATAGTTTCGGGCTGTAGAAAAATCAGCACCTTTCAGATTAGTACCAGAGAAAATGGCCTCATTGAGATCAGCATCATCAAAATTAGCTTGTTCAAGAAATGTCCGGTTGAAGTCTACACCTTTCAAGTTACTATTAGAAAAAGAAGTTTTAGGTATTTTCATTTCAGCAAATGAACTATAATCCAATATGCAAGTATCAAAACCAACATCAAACAAGAACTTGTTACATCTAAAAAAATGAATACCCATCAATTTGCAGTTTTTGAATTTGACATCGGACAATTGAGTTTCCGTGAGATCAGTCATAGACAGATCGCAATCAATGAATGTGCATTGTATAAACTTGCAAGACGTGATTTTGATCTTAGAAAAATCACACAGTTTAAATATGCATTCTTCAAATTCCGTGCTATCAATATTCAAACCTGAAGAATCTGTTTTTTCAAATAATTGATCTTCGTATATGCTTTTCTCAAAAATCATAAATCTGCTTTTTTGAAGAGATACAAAGATATATGAATCATTTATTTTTGTGGTTATTTTCGTCTTTTTCTTTTTTTACTATCTTTGTGCCACAAAAGAAATAAAAACTAAATATATAAATAATAAATACTTATGGCTACTACTGCTGATATAAGAAACGGAATGTGCATCGACATCGATGGACAATATTTTGTAATCATCGAATTTTTGCATGTGAAACCCGGAAAAGGGGCGGCATTTGTGCGCACAAAAATGAGAAGTGTTACAACAGGACGCGTCCTTGAAAGAACATTCAATGCAGGAGTAAAGTTAGATGAAGTTCGCATCGAAAGACGTCCTTATCAGTTTCTATATAAAGACGATATGGGTTGTAACTTTATGAATACCGAAACTTTTGAACAGATATCCATACCCGAAAACCAGATTGAAGGAGTTGCTTTCCTCAAAGAAGGTGATATGGTGGAAGTGCAAGTGCATGCGGAAACCGAAACGATATTGACAGCAGAACTTCCTCAAAATGTTGTTCTATTGGTAACCTACACCGAACCGGGAATAAAAGGAGACACTGCTACCAATACATTGAAACCTGCAACAGTAGAAACCGGAGCAGAAGTACGTGTGCCATTGTTCATCAACGAAGGTGAAAAGATAAAAATCAATACAAAAGATGGTTCTTACGTGGAAAGAGTAAAGAACTGATCTTTTCTGATCATACATCATATAGAAGTCGGGTAAAATATTTGCCCGACTTTTTTATAGTCATATTCCGAAAGAAAATAGCTAGTTTTGTATAACTTTTATATGAAAAATAGAACAATTATATACACAATAGCTCTGTTGCTGGGAATAGTTTTATTATTCTTTGCCAATCTTTTTTTGGGCTCAGTGAATATTCCTCCTGAAATGGTTGTGAATATCTTCACCGGAAAATCTGTTGAACGTCAGGCATGGATTCATATCGTTTTGGAATCGAGATTGCCACAAGCCTTTACGGCTCTATTCACCGGTGGTGCTATCGCCGTTTCAGGTCTATTGCTCCAAACCGTATTTCGCAATCCCCTAGCCGATCCGGGAATATTGGGTATAACATCGGGAGCTAGTCTAGGTGTGGCAATTGTTATCTTGCTCATGGGTGGAATGACTGGTGGAATCGTCGGCTTCGATTTGTCGCAGTCTATGATGATTGTTCTCGGCGCATTCCTCGGATCGCTACTTATACTTGGCATCATTATGGGCTTTGCCACTGTAGTGAAAAGCAATGTAATGCTGCTCATTATCGGCATCATGGTCGGATATCTGACTTCATCAATCATCACATTATTAAAATTTTTCAGTAATACGGATAGTCTTTTTTCGTACACAATGTGGGGAATGGGAAATTTCTCTAACGTATCGCTAAATCAACTTCCATTCTATTGTGTCACCGTTTCCATCGGATTGGTTTTATCCATACTGCTCATGAAACCATTGAACGCACTGTTGCTCGGTGAACGGTATGCTGCCAATCTGGGAGTAAATATAAAACTTGTGCGAATGCTGCTGCTACTTTGTGCAGGACTACTCACCGCCATCACAACGGCGTATTGCGGACCCATTGCATTCATCGGATTGGCTGTTCCGCACATGGTGCGATTGCTCATCAGAACATCAAATCACAAATCTTTGCTGCCATTGACAATTCTCATGGGTGCATTTATTGCATTGTTATGCAACCTGCTGTGTATTTTGCCGAACGGAGGAAATATAATTCCATTGAATGCCGTAACGCCGATATTCGGTGCACCGGTGATAATTTATGTGATCATAAACCAAAAAAAAATCCAGTATTTTAACTAAATATGATGAAAGAAGCAATTATATCGGCGCATGGTCTGAGCATCGGTTATCCTAAAGATAAAACGAGACAGAGCTTGTATGATGGTCTTTCATTCAATCTTCTTTCTGGTGAACTCACTTGTCTGCTGGGAGCAAATGGTGCAGGAAAATCAACACTCCTACGGACAATAAGCCGCATGCAGCCAGCCTTATCGGGCGAAATACAAATAGGCTCACAAAACCTCAAAGAATATTCGGAGCAAGAATTGTCACAAACATTAGGTTTGGTTCTGACCGACAAAATATCGGCAGGAGGATTCACCGTTCGCGAACTTGTTTCCCTCGGGCGATATCCTTATACAGGATTTTGGGGCAACCTCACATCCAACGACATGTCAATAGTCGATAGAGCAATGGCAGATGTCTGTATTCTGCACAAAGCGAATGCATACATAGCTGAACTATCAGACGGCGAACGTCAAAAAGTGATGATCGCTAAAGCTCTGGCTCAGCAATGCCCCATTATCTTACTTGACGAGCCTACCGCCTATCTGGATGTGCCAAGCCGCATTGAGATTATGAATCTTCTTCATTCATTGGTCGAAAAGCAAGGAATAGCAGTTCTTCTATCAACTCACGACATTGAAGCAGCTCTCATGCTTGCAGACAGGCTGTGGCTGTTATCTTCCAAAACAGGACTTTCTTGTGGAATGACAGAAGACATTATCGTATCAGGGAAAATAACAAGTTTCTTTGAACAGAGCAATATATCTTTTGACAGAGAAACAGGGCGATTCAGACCAACATCTCAGATGCAGAAAAAAGCCCATATTATGGGAGAAAAAGAATATTCTTATTGGGCTGAAAATTTTTTGAGCAGAAACAACTACGCCACTGTTCCACCTGAAATGAATGCAGATATTGATCTCATTCTAAAATCAGGCAATGATATGCTATTGAGATCAAATAATGAAGAGTTCAGAGTGTCTTCATTCGAATCTTTAGCAGATTTATTAAAACAAATCTAAGTAATACCGCTAAAAATATAATTATTATAACTTTTTGCAAATACATTTTGGTTAATGACTTGCAATAGTATTACTTTGTGAATATAAAAGATACACATTGTATGGATTTAAATCGTTATGTAAGAAAAAATATATTGGAAATGAAGGCTTATTCTTCTGCCCGGAGTGAATTTAAGGGAGAAGCATCAGTCTTTCTGGATGCAAATGAAAATCCTTTGCGGTTAACAGGTTATAACCGCTATCCGGATCCGTTACAACTCCAATTGAAGCAAAAGATAAGTAGTATCAAACAAATTGATGTCAATAAAATATTCTTAGGCAATGGTAGTGACGAACCTATCGACCTGGTAATACGGATTTTTTGCGAACCATCACAAGACAACATCATTGCTATTGATCCAACATACGGAATGTATCAGGTTTGTGCCAATCTGAACAATGTAGAATATAGAAAGATACTTCTTGACGAAGACTTTAAACTTAATGCAGATCGCTTGCTGGCTGCGGTTGATGAAAATACCAAACTTATATTTCTTTGCTCTCCCAACAATCCGTCAGGCAATATATTGGATAAATCTGAAATAGAAAAAGTAATAAAATCATTTTCTGGAATCGTCATTTTAGATGAAGCATATATAGATTTCTCCATTCAAAACAGCTGGCTTCCGGATCTTGACAAACATCCCAATCTGATCATATTACAAACTTTTTCAAAAGCTTGGGGACTTGCTGCCGTACGATTGGGTATGGCTTTTGCATCACCCGAAGTGATTCAACTCTTCAACAAGGTGAAATATCCTTACAACATCAATCAATTGACTCAAGAATATGTGATGTCTGAGTTGGATAATATGAAAGCTAAAAACGAATGGGTAGACATTATTATTCAACAAAGGGAACGATTGTCCACAGAATTAGAAAAGTTGAATTTTGTAAAAAAAATATACCATTCAGATTCTAATTTTTTGCTTGTAAAAGTTTCTGACCCTATCAATATTTATGAACGATTGGTCGAAAAAGGAATCATCGTCAGAGACAGACACTCAATATCTTTGTGTGAAGGATGTCTACGCATAACGATTGGCACAGAACAGGAAAATAAAACATTAATTGAAGCATTGTATTCAATATAGATCTTCTCATTTGTAATATTTGTTCTGAAAATTGTTATTTTTGAAGAATTAAATACTTTGATATGGCACTTAAACGAAAATACAAACTACTCATTTTTATAGCATTGTTGATTATTTTGATCATCTTGTTCTTCACCTTCTTCATCAGGATCAAGCAAATCAGTTCCGGATATGTGGGTGTGAAGTCTGATGTTGGCGGATTTTTAAATGACTCGGCATCATACCAGATTCAGATAGTGAATGGTTACGTCATTTATATGCCGGCTCTGACAGAGGTCTATGAATATCCGACCTCGGCACGGAACGTTGCATATGAGACTTTCAATGTATTGTCTAAAGATGGCACTCAGTTCGGTATTACACCGATATTAGCATATCAGGTGAACACAAAAAAAGTGAATCTTTTGTATCGGAACTACAGGAAACCTCTAGATGTGATAGAGTCCATAGACTTAAAAAATATTGTGCACAATGCATACCTCACCACAATATCCACTTTCACCAGCGACTCCTTGCTTGACAATAGAAAGCAAGTAGATAGCATAATTAATGTTCAGTTGAATGCACAATTAGACAAAATGGGATTGACATACAGCCGCATTACCACAACTCTAAGTATGCCCGATGCCTTGAAAGAAATAGTAGAACTGCGTGCACGCTCCGTACAAAATGCCTTGGTTATGGAAAGTCAAATTCGTGAAACGGAATTTATCAGCAAGATAGATTCCATCAGATATTCAGCCCTCACACATCTTGCCATTCAAAAAATGTTCATTGATAAATGGGATGGAAAACTTGCCGGTAGTGCAGAAGTGCCGATCATGTATAGAGATATCAATACGAATCGAAGCTCAGATATAAATAGCAAGAAGGATACAAAAAAAGACTCAGCAGAGGAGCTCCCTGCTGCTGAATAAAAAAACAAAATGAAGAAAGCTCTTTTCATAGATCGCGATGGAACTATCATAATAGAACCACCTGTCGACTTTCAAGTAGATAGCTTGGAAAAATTGGAATTTTATCCCAAAGTGATACGAAATCTATACTTCATTCAAAAGAATCTGGATTTCGAATTTGTAATGGTTACAAATCAGGACGGGTTGGGAACTTCATCTTTTCCAGAAAAAGATTTTCTTCCACCACATACCAAGATGCTGACAATACTGGAAAGCGAAGATATTCACTTTGACGATATTCTTATCGACAGAAGTTTTCCTGAAGAGAATCTCCCAACGCGCAAGCCCGGAATAGGAATGATGGGTAAATATCTGAAAGACGAATATGATCTGGAACATTCGTTTGTAATCGGAGACCGTCTTACTGACATTGAACTGGCTAAGAATCTAGGAGCGAAAGCGATCTATCTGAAAGAGGATGATCTGGAGATACCTGAAACCCTAAAAGATGTTTGCGTCTTGCAAACACCGGATTGGGACACTGTTGCCGAGTTTCTATTTGCAGGCGAACGCAAATCGGAGGTGAAGCGCACAACCAAAGAAACGGATATATATATTACTTTAAATCTGGATGGAAAAGGACATTGCAACATCAACACAGGCTTAGGTTTTTTTGATCACATGCTGGAACAGATAGGCAAACATGCTTCAGTCGATTTAACTATCAAAGTAAATGGTGATCTGAACATAGACGAACACCATACCATTGAGGATACAGGTATTGCATTGGGAGAAGCTATTGCTATAGCATTGGGCGATAAAAGAGGCATCGAACGTTACGGTTATAGCCTACCGATGGACGATTGCCTTTGCTCCGTTGCACTCGATTTTGGCGGGCGCCCTTGGTTGGTATGGGATGCTGTTTTTAAACGTGAAAAAATAGGAGATATGCCAACTGAAATGTTTTTTCACTTTTTCAAATCAATGAGTGATGCAGCAAAAATGAATCTGAATGTGCGAGCCGAAGGTACGAATGAACATCACAAAATAGAAGGAATCTTCAAGGCTTTTGCACGAGCCATAAAAATGGCAAAACGTCGTGACATATTTAATTACGAATTGCCCACAACAAAAGGTGTTATTTAAGTAGCAATAAATATCACAAATGTATTATTTTAATAAAAAAAGCAAAGACTCCGTTCTGCTGATAAAGTAAAACGGAGTCTATTATTTTTGAGAGTATACGGCTATTTGCCAGTATTTTCAACTGTTTCCGGTTCTTTTTGAGCTTCCAGGCTTTCAATTCCTGCCATCGGAATCGATATCTTAAATCCTTTTATATGGTTCGATTCGTCACGGACAAAAACAATTGTTCCTCCATACTGAGGTAAGGAATATTCTTCACCGTCAACATATTGCAGATCAGAAGTTCCAGCAGATGCTGATATATTCAATACGGAATCATTAACAATGGTAATGACAGCATCATCCACTAAACTCCCGGCTGGCAACACATACCTACCCACATAATCTTCCAAACCTTGTTTATTTTGAGCATTCACATTCATCTGTGTGGCTATTATTATTAACAGAAACATCCACATTTTTTTCATCATCGTATTCATAAAAATCATTAAGTAAAAAAATAATTAATAATATATTGGGAGTCTACATAACTATCTTATATAGTTATGTAGACTCATTTTGAATCTTAAAATCCGACTTTCACTTGCACCCCAAACTGGCTTGGACTGCCTCCAATAAATGTTGGCATACCAATCGTGTTACCACTATTTCCGGCATCTATAATGTATTTTTCATCAAAAGCGTTTTTACCATAGGTGCTCACTTCACAATATACCTTGCTTGCTTTGAACCCGATTCCGGCAGTGTAATTGAACAGTCCATAACCTTTCTGGCTCAACAGATCCGAATTATCATCTTCAAAATATACTTTTGATTTGTAAGAATAAGATGGACGTATAAATATGGTCTGTCCTCCTTTCAATGGAATGCTGGCATCTATTCCCAAAGAGAAAGTATGCTTCGGGGTAAGACGGAATCTGTTTCCTGCATATTCCTGAGGATTGCCGTTTTCATCTGTCTCATTAAATTTTCCGTCTATATAAGCATAATTTACAAAAGCATTCAATTGTGGAAGGAATACATAGCGTAAACCTGTTTCGATACCTAGGCTATGGGCTTTTCCGGCATCATTCGCCTGATATTGCGGAGTGAGACTACCTTCGATTGTTTTGAGAGATGTTGTTTGAAAATGGTTCCAATCATAATAGAACATTGTGAAATCATAATTCAGCCGACTGTCAACCACATTGCCTTTTATTCCTGCCTCATAACTCCAGATGATTTCGGGTTGCAGGAATGTTGTTTGAGAAGGAAGCACACTAACGACTCCGGGACGTCGCCCTCTGGATATACTCGCATATATATTGTTTCGCTTAAACATGTAGTTCAATACCAATCGACCAACATAAGAAAGATAATTCTTTGCTGCTGATATTTCTCCATCCGATACAGGGTTGAGCAGATTAGGAGATTGATTCATCAACAATCCGAATATACTCGGCTGTGCAGAGGCTGCAGCTTCATATGTTCCGATCTGGTGCTCATAACTTAAACGTACGCCGGCTGTGACCCCTAACTTCGGAGTGATTTTGTATGTACCATCCACAAAAAACTCGGCAGCATTATTGGTTGCTGTATTTTTTGACGATTCTTCGTGATAAGCATTTATATCATGATTGGACAGCAAATCTATAGTGCTAATCAATTGTTGGCGGGTGGCAGCAGGCAATGTAGAAAATATCTGTTCCAATGTGAGAGGCATACCTGCCTGAGCACTGAATATTTGCTCAAGCGTTTTCCTTATATCCGGCAAATTGGTAATATAATTTGGTTTACCATTTGTCAACGGTGCAACATCGGGGAACAAAGTATTTGCAATAGCCGCTATTTGTTCTGAGCTCAAAGCTCCCGTAGCAGCAAATTGATCTGAAAACATTTTCTTCAACAATGGTGAGATATAAGCCGGATAGAGGCTCTGTTCGTTGATCCGCATGGGCACTTCCTGCGAGTTTTTTTCATAAAAATAACTCACACCCGCAAACCCGGAAAAGTTATCTTTGTTATCATAATTGAGTCTGAATTCCTGACTCAACTGTGTACCTTTGGCTTTTTCCGATACCCAGAGAATTGGAGCCGCTGTTCCATCCGCATCAAATGATTCATCCGAATCGAATGCACGAAAACCTGAAATGGACGAAAGTTTCCAATTTGAATTGATCGTATGGTCAATCAGCAATCCGGCACCACCTACATTTCTTTTAATATAGAGATTCTTGCCTTGTTCCAGATCAGCCATAGTATTTGGGTCGGTATCACCTCCAGCAGGTGCATATTGCCCATTCTTAAATGATGTTCCGGGATAATTGTCATGTTGATAGTCTAATATAAGGTCAGCAACGGTGTTCTCTCCGGCAAGTAATCGTGTTGAATTTCTTAGTGCAAATGTATTTTTCCCATTCAAGTCTCCTCCTGAAAGATTTTTGATGAATCCATCCCGATCATTGAAGTTGAACGAAAAACGATTCAATAATTTATCTTTTAACACAGGTGTATTAATGAATCCCGTGATTAACTTCTGATTGTAAGAGCCATATCCTAAAGTAGCTTCGGCAGTGAATTCACCAACCGGCTTGTGACGCACAATGTGTAGGGCTCCGATCTCTGCCCCTCGCCCAAAAAGTGTTCCTTGTGGACCTTTGACCACTTCTATGCGTTCTAAGTCGAACAGCTCAACTACCGAACCTCGGGAACGAGAAATAGAGATTCCATCCTGAAAAACAGACACTCGAGGTTGTGAACGTGAGTCTCCATCGTCGGAAGTCACTCCTCGGATCACATAACTAGGATTATTGGGACTTTGCAACTGCATCTGCATTCCCGGAATATATTCCGATAATTCATCTAACTGCTGCACATTCAATTTCATCAAATTTTCCCCAGACAAAGCATTCACTGCTGCAGGAACTTCAATATTACTTTGGTTTCGTTTTTGTGTTGTCACAACAACTTCATTAAGCATACGTGTATCTTCTTGCATAGTCACCTGCATAGATTTTCCTGCAACCATTTGCTGAGGGAGATATCCCAGCATTGAAAAGATCAATATATCTTTAGAGGGAATAACATTATTTACTGTAAAAGATCCGTCATTATTACTGATAACTTCTGTTTTTGTGCCTTTGACGACCACATTGACTCCAGACAAGGCTTCACCTTTTGCATTTTGGATTCTGCCGGACAAATTCTCTTGCTGAGCAGAAAGGCTGAGAGAAAAGATTAAAACCAACCCTAATAGTAAACCGATTGCTTTCATAATTGTTTTTTTCTTATTTGCTTTTTAGATTTTTAACAAAGCAAGAGAAACAGGATTACTAATAAATCAATACAGTATTACATTTCTGCTAATATTTACGGCTTCTTTGAAAAGAAATAAGCGACTAATCACTAGCCGCTTACCTCAAAAATAATAAGTAGGGTGTGTTTACTATTTTAATTCCTGAATAAGGTAGTTACTATCTTGAGTATAAGTTCGTCCAAACATATCTGTTGCCCTGACTTCGATTCGGTGTTCGCCCACAGACAAATTAGTCGGAATGTTGGCACGCCACAGATGCCTGCAAAATTGGGCATTGGACGGACGACGAACAGGTTTCACCTCATTGCTATAGTCCCAATCTTGCATATAACGATAATAGGCAGGGTCATAGTCATTTATTTTTGTCATTCTAGCCCAATTTCCGTTATCTACACGATATTCAACTGTGTCATCGTCACTTCCCATAAAAACATTAGCGTATATGCCCGACGTAATCCAACGTCCTTTATAAGGTACTACTTTAGGATTATAGATTGATATTTGATAATCACTTGAATGCCCTGCAACTTTATAATCCAATGTATATTGATTTCCGTCAACATTCAGGAATGCATAGCCCTTAGGTGTTCCGTCACGCATCGTCGAAACAGGTATTCCCTTGTCGTTGAGCAACCCAGAATACCAGTCACCGCACGTTGTGCCGACATTGTATTCATGTATTGGTTTCTGTCTGTCAAGACCGTCTTCTTTGCCTATAAAATTGTGATATTGAATATGTGTGTGTGCTGACAAAACCAACACATTAGGATAATCTTTCAGCAGATCATACAATTGCCGACGATCGTTTTCCCTGAAAGCATCTCTTTCGTCTTTGTCCAGAAGCGGAATATGCATACTGATTACGATAAGATGTTCCTTATCAATATATTTCAGATCATTTTTTATGAAAGCTAGTTGATCTGTTCTCAAACCGCCTAAATAACCTTTACCTGTCAGTGGATTAGGATACAGCACATCATCAAGGACAATGAAGTGAGCTTTTCCGTAATTAAAAGCATAGCTTGCCGGACCAAAATTAGATTCAAACGTTTCGTCCGACAGAGAATCTACCTTAGCATCATAATTCATATCATGATTACCAATGACATTATACCAAGGTAAAACCATCTTCTGTATCGCCTTTTTATATACAGGATGTAAATTAAGATCGTCTCCCACCAAATCGCCTAATGTGATACCAAAACTTATGTCTGTCTGATTTTTTGCTTCATCAATAATTCCTTTGGTGAAATATTCACCCTCCTGCTCTGTATAAATCTGCGAATCACCAAAGATGAAAGAAGTGAATTTCTCAGTTTCATTATACCGGTTAAGAGCAAAATCTACGGATTGAGGTAATTCACCAGTTGGAACAACTCCTTTATAAAAAGAAGATGGCGAACCTTTGGGCTTATAAATATAATAGGACTTTGGAAGATTATATTCATCCAAAGGAATCTTGTACCCCGTAGGTTTAATGACAAAGATTATATTGTCATTACCTATCGGTAGGTTATATTTTCCCTTACTATCCGTCAGAACGACATCAATACCATTCGATACAGCCACATTCTCAACTCCTTTTTCTTTCGCATCTTTCCGACCATTGTTATTTAAATCTTCAAAAACAACACCAACTACCGACTGTTGAGCTGATAGACCTATTATAGGTAAGAAAAAGAGGAATACAATAAATATTCTTTTCATCATTATTTTTTTCTTTTCAACAAAAATAATCTGTGATAATTACTGATATCCTAACCAGATGTTGAGATTCCGTTAATTTCTCTAAATGCTAAAATATTTATCTGGCAGATAAAGAGCTAAATAACTCTCGCTATGCATCAATTGAATCCGATATGTTGGAAAGTAAACCTGAAAGAAGTCAGAAATGCAGAAACAATCCTCAAAACAAAAAGCATATAATATTTTCTAGAATCAGTCTGATAAAATTCTTCAAATTGGAATCCAAGCTCGCTTGTTTTAAACTATTTTGTTATATCTTTGTTATATAAATTATATAATAATACGAACAAATTACAAAAAACAATAAACTAAAAACTTTTTTCTATGAAATTTCTAAACAAACTCCTTTTATTTGCTTTTGTGGCCACTTTATTTGCATCATGTGGTAGTGATGACGACACTGATTATACTTTACAAGATAAATCTGAAATCATTGGTTCACAAGAAGGTACAGTCAAAATATCTTTGAAAGTACAGACTGTAACGCCATATTCCGGTACTGGAAAGACACAGTTCACATCTGTGATTAATGACAATGCTAGATTAGGCTTAACGGTTTCGGTTCCAACCGAAATAGGAGGTGTTATTTATACTAGCAACTTCAAGAAAAGTTCTGATGGAGCATATTATACTTTTAATGTAGCAGATTTCAGTACCGGAAGCAAAGCTGGAGGTGAAATCCCAACATATATCACAGGTTGGTTTCCAACATACAATATCTCTAAAATTATTATCGAAAATATAAAAACCACAAATGCAAAATATACAAGATCGACTCAGGCCATTTCATTTACGATGTCAGGTACGCTGAAAGTATATTCTAAAGATGCAAGCACAGGTAATGAAATCATGGCTGTAAGCGATGAAATTACGTACGTATTTACCGATTTGAAAAAATAATAAATTGATCTATATTTTTGATGAAAAAGAGGGTGAATAATTTCACTCTCTTTTCTTTTTTCATGTTATCAAGAGCCAATATATTCAATAAGAAGACACTAACACTTATTTAGAACAAGTAAAAATAACAAATTTTTTATCATACATATTTATTTGGTGCATCGGCAGTTATATTACTGCTATTTTTATTACAAATAAATTATTTTCACTGCCTTTATATATATACTTTTGTATAATTATTAATTTCATAATAATTCATTAACAATATATATCATTTTATGGAGCAATATAAAGGTTTTAAAGGTACAAAATGGATCGATGAGATTGACCTGAACGATTTCATCATTCAAAATTATACTGAGTATAAAGACGATGAACACTTTTTAACAAAACCGACAGAAGCAACCACCTTGTTGTGGAAACAGTTGAGCGAGATGTTTCTTGAGGAAAAGAAAAAAGGCGTTTATGATGCTGAAACACGTATGCCATCTCAAATAGATGCATATGGAGCTGGTTATATCAACAAAGATTTAGAAAAAATAGTCGGATTGCAAACCGACAAACCTCTGAAAAGAGCAATATTTCCCAACGGAGGACTCCGCATGGTCAAACAAAGCCTCGAAGAATATGGTTACGAACTTGATAAGACCACAGAAATGATCTTTTCCAAGTATCGCACAACTCACAATGAAGGTGTTTTCGCAGCCTATACAGAAAGCATTAGAAAGGCAAGGAGCAATTCCATCATCACGGGATTGCCGGATGCTTATGGACGCGGACGAATCATAGGTGACTACCGTCGTGTTGCTCTCTACGGTGTAGACAGGCTTATTGACGAACGCCAACGCAGGTTTAAAGAGTGTGACCCGACAGAATTGACCGACGAACTGATCAGGTTACGCGAAGAATTAAATACTCAGATATTAGCACTAAAAGCCCTGAAACGCATGGCTTCAGCCTATGGTTTTGACATTTCACAACCAGCAAGAAATGCACAGGAAGCAATACAATGGACATACTTTGGCTATTTAGGAGCAATCAAAGATCAAAATGGAGCAGCAATGAGCCTTGGCCGCATATCCACTTTTCTCGACATTTACATTGAACGTGACTTGCAAGCTGGACTCATCACAGAGCAGGAAGCTCAGGAAATGATGGATCACTTTGTGATGAAACTAAGGATTGTACGCTTCTTGAGAACCCCGGAATATGACGAGCTTTTTTCAGGTGATCCTGTTTGGGTGACAGAGTCAATCGGCGGAATGACCCGCGACGGAAAGTCTCTGGTAACAAAAAACAGTTTTCGCATCCTGCACACATTATATAATCTTGGACCCGCACCTGAACCGAATCTTACGGTTCTTTGGAGTGAAAATTTACCGGAAAGTTGGAAAAAATATTGTGCCAAGGTTTCTATAGACACTTCTTCCCTACAATATGAAAATGATGATCTGATGAAACCGCAGCTAGGCAGCGATTATGGTATCGCCTGCTGCGTGTCACCGATGGAAATCGGAAAACAGATGCAGTTCTTCGGGGCCAGAGCCAATCTGCCCAAAGCATTACTTTATGCTATCAATGGAGGGAAAGACGAGAAGACAAAAGTACAAGTCACACCTGAAGGACTTCTAAAAAGATTTGAAGGTGATTATCTTTTGTTTGATGATGTTTGGAACAAATTCGACAAAATGTTGGACTGGCTTGCCGAAACTTATGTTAAAGCCCTCAACATTATTCACTACATGCACGATAAATATTCGTATGAAGCTCTGGAAATGGCACTGCATGATGTTGATATTGTCAGGACTCAGGCCTTTGGCATAGCGGGAATTTCTATCGTAGCCGATTCTTTCGCCGCAATGAAATATGGAAAGGTAAAAGTTGTGAGAGACGAAAACGGTGATGCAACAGACTACATCATTGAAAAAGAATATGTTCCTTTTGGCAACAATGATGACAAGACCGATAAATTTGCCGTAGACATCGTGGAATTGTTTATGAAAAAAATAAGGAAACATAAGATGTATAAAAATGCAATTCCTACGCAATCAGTCCTCACCATCACATCGAATGTTGTTTACGGGAAAAAAACAGGAAACACTCCGGATGGACGCCGTTCGGGAGAACCTTTTGGTCCCGGTGCAAATCCGATGCATGGTCGCGACACCAGAGGTGCAATAGCTTCTCTGTCGTCTGTCGCAAAACTTCCGTTTGAACACGCTAACGACGGTATATCCTACACATTTGCTATTACTCCAAATACGCTGGGAAAGAATACAGATGAAAAAAAATCAAATTTGATTGGTCTGATGGATGGATATTTTGGTCAAACAGGACAACATCTGAATGTAAATGTTTTTGATCGCAATCTGCTGATCGATGCAATGGATCATCCCGAAAATTATCCTCAATTAACAATAAGGGTTTCGGGCTATGCCGTAAATTTCATTAAACTCACCAAAGAGCAGCAGTTGGATGTTATAAACAGAACAATAAGTACGTCTTTCTGATCAAGGTAGTACAACTAACGAAACGCATCAATCCAAAAGTTATTTTTGTTTTGATGCGTTTTGTATTTCCACAAATCGATTTATCTTTACCATTTCAAGAACAGTTCCCGAGAAACAACTGTTATAATAAAACGCAAACAAAACTCATGCACCTTATGAAGAAATATATTATTCTTTTCTCATTTTTGATCATGGCTTTGGTCTCTAACGCCCAATTTAGCTATGATATACCATCACAGAAAAAAAACAAGATCGAAGATCAAAAAGAAGAAAAGAAAACAGGATTTACTTTCGACCCCAATAAAATAAGTTATGGCGGAGGAATCGGGCTTCAGTTCGGAGATTACACACTTATAAATATAGCCCCGCAAGTCGGATATAATTTTTCAAACAAATTCAATGCCGGACTCGGATTCTCTTATGCATATATTAAGGATGAATATTGGAGTGATTACTCTAAATGGAAAGAAAAAAATTCTTATCTCGGATTCAATCTTTATGCACGGCTATTTCCCACCAGATTCACCGTTCTTGCCGTACAACCCGAAATAAACAGGATGTGGCGAAGTTTTGAAAATATGGACAGTGGTGAGAAGTACAAAGATGAGAAATTGATTCCTTCATTTGTAGTTGGAGGAGGTTTAAGGCTGGGAACTCTTTCTTTTATGCTGAAATATGATCTCATCCAGAACAACAATTCACCTTATGGTACCAATATTTTTTATAGCGTAGGTTTTAATTTTTAAAGCATTCTGCGAAAGACACCTGCCAAATATTATTGAGAAAACTGTTTAACATTGATCTTTCTGAGTTTCACGGTAATCTCAAAGTGAGGTAAATTTGTTATTTTTCCTGATTCTACGGAGAAGCTTTGCACAGGATTGGTGCAGGTTGTATTTGCCTCAAGTGAATTCTGCATAATCTCGATCTGATAATTGCCGGTTGGGAGAAATGCTGTAAAATAGCCGTCACCATTTGTTATTATCCTTTGTATACTTTTTTTATCCTGATCCATAATCCTAAAATTAATTCCTCCATACTTAGGAACAAGTTCGACAACTCTCTTCTTATCATATTCATACACAACCTTACCCGAAACGGTTCCTGCCTGCCGGAGCGGTATCTGTAGCTTTGTTTTGAATTTGTTCACAACAATCGAATTACCTGTATAAAACCATCCTTTTTTCGATACCGGACTTATCGTATAACTGCCAAACGGAACAAGAGAATAGGTTAT
>JBKECE010000058.1:0-3602 GCA_047974325.1 Dysgonomonas sp.
CCGTTTGTCCACCAAAAGCAAGAAGAATGCCTTCCGGCTTTTCTTTGCGGATCACTTTCTCCACAAAATAGGGTGTGATCGGCAGAAAATATATTTTATCCGCGCTTCCTTCCGATGTTTGTACAGTTGCAATATTCGGATTGATGAGTACTGTTTCAATACCTTCTTCCTTTAAAGCTTTCAACGCTTGTGAGCCGGAATAATCAAATTCACCAGCTTCACCTATCTTAAGAGCTCCTGAACCGAGAACGAGCACTTTTTTTATTTTTATGTCCATTTGGGTTTGCATTTACAGTTTTTCAAAAAATAAATCAAATAAAAAATCTGTGTCAGTGGGTCCGCTGGAAGCTTCGGGATGAAACTGAGCAGAGAAGAACGGCTTGGTTTTATGTTTGATGCCTTCGTTTGTTCCATCATTCAGATTGATGAACAGAGGTTCCCAATCTTCACCTAACGATGAATTAGATACTGCAAAACCGTGATTCTGTGATGTGATGAAACATCTTTCTGTGCCAACCATCCGCACTGGCTGATTGTGACTACGATGTCCGTATTTCAATTTATATATGGTTGCACCTCCTGCTTTCGATAGAAGTTGGTTGCCCATACAAATACCACAGATGGGTTTTTCCGTTTCCATAGCTTTGCGTATATTTCTGACTGTTTCTTCACAGAAATCAGGGTTACCGGGACCATTTGAAATGAATAATCCATCATATTCTATCTGGTTGAAGTCATAATTCCAAGGCACTCTGATTAGAGTGATATTCCGTTTCAGTAGGCACCGGATGATATTATGTTTTACACCGCAATCCACCAATACTACTTTCTTGCTTCCATTACTGTATGTGATCACTTCTTTGCAACTAGCTATGGCAACCTGATTTTCTAGATTCGGATCGATAAAATCAATTTCATTGTCGTTCACAAAAACGATTTTGCCTTTCATTGAACCCTTTTCTCTGAGCAATTTAGTAAGTTCACGTGTGTCGATACCGTAAATACCGGGCACTTCGTTTTCTTTGAGCCATTCGCCTAAACTTTTCTTTGCATTCCAATGTGAATAATCGGACGAATAGTCTGATATTATAAGTCCACTCACTTGTATCTTTTCCGATTCATAGTAGTCGGAAATACCATCCGTAAAGGAATTGTCAGGCACTCCGTAATTGCCAACCAATGGAAATGTAACAGTCAGGATTTGTCCCAAATAGGAAGGGTCTGTCAGGCTTTCAGGATAGCCAACCATTGCTGTGTTAAATACCACTTCGCCGGCGGTAGCTTTTTCGGCACCAAAAGATTTTCCTACAAAGATAGTCCCATCATCAAGAATCAATCGAACAGGTTTGTCTGTCTGCATTTTGCGATAGAATTATTATTATATTGTAAAATTAGAGAATATTTATCTTTCGAAACAGGTATAAAAAAAGGAACAAGATTTTTGTCAATCTGTTCCTTTTCTATATAATATATCGTCTTCGTGATCATCTAAGTGAGGTTTCAAATATCCAACAAATATCTGAGACACAAAGATAGTAATAAAATTGTAATCTGAAAATAAGTTCGAAACAAAAAGGTTTGCTTTTCTATTCTTTATTGTTACAATTTGTTCAATAACTGAGGAGTTTCTGGAAAATAACTCTTATTCTTAAAAAGCAAAAGGCAAATATCTCAATTTGAGTATTTGCCTTTTGTATGAAAGTCGTACTGATGGAATAAGCCGAAACTCCTTATAACAGGATTTGAGTGCCTCGATCCCTTTGTAATTCACTGTGCTATGCATTCCCGAAGGATGTGACCCGCCATTAGAATCAAAAGCTTGTCTCGGAATTGTATTGTAATTGATGAGTTTCCCAATCGATCAGCACGACTAATATTTTAAAGATCTCTTTCTTTCTTATTTCAAATGTAGAGTAAATAATCGGAATATGCAAGTAGAAATTCAATTATTTGCTTTTTTTACATCGTTGCAATGACAATTTGCACAGCCACAAATACTATTATTTTTGTTCTTTCCCCAAATTATAGAGTATATTCTATAGCCGATATATAATAGAACGCTTAACCCTATGATAAGAACCATTATTTCTTGTATCATGATGCTAATATTTTTATTATTTAATATAAACAAATATCAATTTAAAACCGTTCATCATTAACCGATGAATAAAGATCCTATTTGATATATAAAGAACGACAATATCCATGCCAGAGATGTGGTGTATACGATACTGAACAATCCCCATTTCCATGAGCCGGATTCCCCTTTGATGGCAGCAATGACTGCAATGCACGGAAAATAGATCAAGACGAAGATCAGCAGACTGATTACCGAAAGCGGAGTGAAGGTTGCGTTCCCGTCAGGATTTGTGCTCGCAGCAATGCGTTCTTTCAATGATTCAGATTTTTCATCCTGATCTGTCACGCCTGTATACAATACACCCAAAGTGCTTACAACTACTTCTTTAGCTGCCATTCCGGATAATAGACTCACGCTGATTTTCCAATCAAAACCTAATGGCCTGAAGATTGGTTCGACAGTTTTACCAATCTGCCCTATATATGAAGTCTCAGCATTTTTAATGTTTCGTTGCTCTTCCCAAGCTTCTACTTGTTTATCTTTTTGATCTTCATTTATCTTTTGTTCTTTGAAACGAGTCTCTACCTGTTCAATATTATTATCAATCTGTTGATTAAATTCTTTGTTAATAGGAAAATAGCTCAAAAACCAGATGATGATGGATGCAATAAGAATCACGCCTCCCATCTTTTTCAAATATTGTTTTGATTTGTCCCACATATGGCGTAAAACAGATTTTGCTGTAGGCATACGATAGGGTGGTAGTTCCATGACAAAAGGTGTGTCATCATCAGCAAATAAAAAACGTTTGAATAGACGTGCTGATACCACAGCTAAGAATATTCCTGTAAGGTACAATCCAAATAAAACTAATCCTGCCTGATTCGGGAAAAAGATACCTGCAAAAAGCAAATACACAGGCAATCTGGCACTACATGACATGAATGGCAAGATCAGTATTGTAATCATCCGGCTGTTGCGGCTTTCGATGGTTCGGGTTGACATTATGGCAGGAACATTGCAACCGAATCCCATGACTAGCGGAATGAAAGATTTGCCATGTAATCCCATTTTATGCATCACTTTATCCATGATGAAAGCTGTACGCGCCATATAACCGGAATCTTCCATAAATGATATGAATGCGTAGAGAATTACAATATTGGGCAAGAAAACGATTACACCACCCACACCGCCTATAACACCATCCACAATTAAATCTTTGAGCATGCCATCAGGCATATATGATTTAATGAAATCACTTAATGCAGCGACACCTGTTTCTATCCATTCCATAGGATATGCTCCTATGCGAAATGTGCACTCAAACATAATCCACATAAATAAAAAGAAAATAGGAAATCCTAAATATTTATTGGTGACTACGGCGTCTATGAACCGAGTTGAATCTGCGACTTCTATATGTTTATCTTTATAAGTCTCTTTGAGTGCTCCGGCAATGAAACCGTAACGGGCATTGGTTATTGCCGATTCGGTATCTTCTTTGAGTGTACTTTCAAGG
>JBKECE010000067.1:0-1987 GCA_047974325.1 Dysgonomonas sp.
TTGGAATACTTTGGCGAATTTGGCAGGGCTAACTGGCTGCTGAATTGAAAGCAAATGTCCCATTTCTGCTTTGCTCCGTACATCAAGCCATAGCTGATATTTCTTTACCCATTCAAAACTAAACGCCAGTAAAGATTGAATCGAGCCTTGTTTTAGTTCGAATTCAACTTCATGTACTTCACGTTGTTCTGATTCGCTGGCAAGCGTACCAATATCTAGACTGACTTCAATTTCAGCTTCTTGAAAATGAATCACGCGGTAAGTACGTTGAATATCCGATTCAAATTGCAACTTTAACTCAGTGAATTGCTCACCCAGCGCACTCTGCAGTATCTTGAAGGCTTCGGAATCTTGGCTGTAAATGGTCAAATCTAAATTTGGCGCATGTTCGGATGCACCAAAATCATGATTATGTTCGAAGCGGTGTAAATGGCTTTTACCTGCGGCTTTTAAAGTTTGTACCCAGTTTTCACCTTCACGTCTTAAACGTAAAGCAACGCCACTTTGCGAAAGCAGTTTACTTGGAGTATCAAAATATTTGGCTTGAAGTTGAATCACATTGGATTTTTTAGGATCTAATGCTTTGTATAGTGCAGTTCTTCTTGTTGTAGGAATTTGAAATTTTAATTCAACTTCAATCATAATTTTGCCTTAAAAAATTTCATAGAAAATTGTCCTATCATCTTTGGCACAAGAGGTGAGTAGATGACTTTTAATGCTGAATTTTAGCTGAAAAAAGGCATTCTGTAAGATTCAATCAGTGAAATTATCGGCAATTAAGATCAGCTATGTTTTACATCAAGGAAAATGCTCATGAAGATATTGAGAATGTACTTAGATTTTACCCTAAGATACAGGTGTTTAAAACAGCAGAGGATTACTAGGTATTTTTTGCCAAGTTTCTGCATCAAAAATGAGCAAAAAAGTAATTGACCATCTACCGTGAAATATTAATGATGTGAGGGCATCCAGCAAAAATAAAACCAAATGATCAGGAAGATAAATCGATGAATGCAAGAGTAGAACCAGAATTAAACCCGCCACAGGTAAATGCATACCAATTGCCTATTCGTAACTATCATGAATTTTATCGTTTTTATTTAACTGAACATTGCAATATCGTGGATCGTCGTTTACATGCGCTAGGTAGCACGATTGGGTTGTATTGGATAGGGAAAGCTATTCGTCAGCGTAAACCCAAATATGTTTTGTATGGTTTAGCATCGGGTTATGCTTGTGCGTGGATTGGTCATTTTGTTTTTGAAAAGAACAAGCCTGCATCGTTTAAACAACCATTGTATAGTTTTATTTCCGATTGGCGGATGTTATCCGACATTGTGCGTGGAAATTTGAGTTTGAAGCATCGCTCACTTGATAAAATTCCGAGTTGAGCTAACCGTATTACCAATACGAGAATTTTCTCGTGAGAAACTGGATTATTTTTAATCTAAATCGTTATGAGATATGATACTTATTTGAGCAAATTAGTTTAATTTTCACATTTTATAGATTTTTTACTGTTGTGTGATTCGGGAATGCTGTAACATAAAGTTACATAACGAATTGCTGATCGGCAATTCATAGGATGATCAGTTTCCAATGCCCAGAGCGACCTTCTCTGGGCTTTTTTTTATGCAAATTTAAACTCGATCAAAAGTTTGTCATGGTGATTACATGATGTGCGTAATTTTTTAGAAGCTGGAATTGAAAGACTCTCTAATTTTTTGCCCACATTGCCCGTGCGGTTTTGCAAAAAATTAGAGAGTCGTGTTTATTTTCAATTGTTATTATTATTGTTGAAAATAAACAAAATACCTTCTGTTTATCGTTGTATTTTATTGCTTTTATGACTGTATTAAAGCGCTAATTTGAGGGCTGCTCTATCCCTAGAAATGGTGATTTTGGTAAACAAGCGAAGATTAAAAATTATCCTTTAATTCTCGGAGTTTTTGGAACTCTTCAACGCTTTGAACTCGTAAAAAAGGGT
>JBKECE010000073.1:0-10948 GCA_047974325.1 Dysgonomonas sp.
GCCTATCGTCTGCTTTGCTCATGATCGTTTCTCTGGGCGTTATGATTCAGAGTTGTAAATCATCGAACAATTCTGCATCAACGGCAACAACCGATCTAAACGGAACATGGGTATTGGCATCTTTCAATGGAGACAAACCTGAAGTTTCATTCAAAGGAAAAATACCAACTATGAATGTGAATCTGTCCACAAAACTTCTCAATGGTAATGCCGGATGTAATACTTACACAGGCAGTTTTACATATAGTAATGGCATTTTCTCTGCACCGAAGCTTGCTACAACAATGATGGCTTGCTTGGATGCAAATCAGGAATCACAATTTTTGGCAATACTTGCAGGAAACAACACTGTGTCTATTGATAAAGGTGTTCTGTTATTTAAGAATGGAACGAAGACAGTTGCTACTTTTATAAAAGGAATTGATACATCTTTGCTGTTTGGCGAATGGACTCTTGAAACCATTTCAGGAGGTGATTTGAAAACTTTATACCCAACAGGGAATGTCCCGACGTTAACATTCGATTCTCCGTCAGGCAAAGTTGTGGGAAATGCCGGCTGCAATAGATATAATGCTACGTATAAGATTGAAGGCACTTCTGTGATTGTGGGTCCATCGATAACCACCCGGATGACATGTCCAAACATAGGAGGAGAAACAAAATTTACTCAGACTCTTGCAGGAACCAGCCAATTGAGTGCTGATGGAAAAACATTGACATTCATAAAAGATGGAGTTGTGACGCTTAAGTTTGTAAGAAAATAGCAAATTCATTTTTTAGAATAATAAATTATCAGAGAGACTCGCTTCCAAGGTGGGTCTCTTTTGTTTATATTTGCGAAACTCTTTTTTTATAGAAATGGAAAAACTTACGATAATAAAAGTTGGTGGAAAAATTGTTGAAGAAGCGGAATCTTTGAAGCAATTACTATGCAATTTTGCACATATCGATGGTCACAAAATCTTGGTGCATGGAGGTGGAAGATCTGCCACAAAAATTGCAGAACGGTTGGAAGTAGAGAGCCAGATGGTAGATGGGCGCCGCATAACGGATGAGGCTATGTTGCAAATAGTGACAATGGTGTATGGCGGATTGGTGAACAAGAATATTGTTGCCGGATTGCAGGCTCTGGGAGTGAATGCTCTTGGTTTAACTGGAGCTGATCTGGACATTATCAGATCGGAGAAACGTCCGGTGAAAGAAATTGACTATGGCTTTGTTGGAGATGTGAAAGAGGTAAACACGGCAGCTCTCATGTCACTTATCCGGCAAGGCGTGGTTCCTGTGATTGCCCCTTTGACACACGATGGCAAGGGTAATATGCTCAACACGAATGCCGATACGATGGCGGCAGAAACAGCTCAGGCTCTGGCGCATCAATTCAATATCAGCTTGGTCTATTGCTTTGAAAAGAGAGGTGTGTTGATGGATGAGAAAGATGACGATAGCGTGATTCCGGTTCTCAATAGGTTTGATTTTGAAAGGCTTGTTCACGACAAAATTATCCAAGGCGGCATGCTGCCTAAACTTGAGAATGCTTTTTTATCAATAGACAAAGGTGTGAAAGAGGTTGTTATCACCCAAGCATCGGAAATAGGCAAAAATGCAGGAACTCGTATCTTGTGACATACGATTCTCTGAAAATCTTAAAGAAAAAACATTAAAATCAATTGTGCCGATATGATTCTGATGAACATCGTCACCGGATAGACAGTCGCATAAGTGACCGCCGGTTCGTCTCCTTCGACAGTGGAGTTTGCATAGTTTAAAGCCATCGGATTTGCCATACTTCCGCACAGCATGCCTGCTGTGTCTGCATAATTTAGTTTTACAAATTTAACGGCGATGAACCCAACAATCAGCACAGGTACGATAGTAATGCAAAATCCGATTGTTATCCATAGCAGACCGGTGGCTTGAAAAGCCGTTTCAAAGAAATTCTTTCCGGCATCCAATCCCAAGCAGGCCAGATAGATTACTATACCCAATTGTCTGAGCATGAGATTTGCGCTCTGGGTTGTATATATTGCAAAGTGGAAGCGAGGTCCAAAAGCACCCATCAATATACCGACGATAATAGGCCCTCCTGCAATTCCCAGTTTTACAGGAATGCTGAGACCCGGAAAAGGAAGCGGAATAGCTCCCAATATTAGACCTAACAATATTCCGGTGAATATAGCTATCAGATTCGGGGTTTTCAGACGTTTGACTTCATCACCTAGGATTTTTGAGACATTGTCTATAGAAGCTTTTTCACCCACAACGGTGAGTTTGTCTCCTAATTGTAATGCCAGATCGGGCGATGGTAGTAGATCAATCCCGACACGATTGACGCGAGTGATATTGATGCCATACAGGTTGCGGAGCTTGAGGATCCCCAGTTTCATCCCGTTTATTTTGCTTCGTGTTACAATAATTCTGCGTGAAACCAAATGACTGTTGTCGATATGGTTCCAATCAATGTCTTCTTTGTTCCAATCCACATTTTCTTGTTCTCCAAACAGAATCTGAGCATATTCCACATCGGATTTTACTGAGATCAGCAGGATATGGTCGTTCAGATTGAGTATCGATTCTGAAGTAGGGATGATCACTTTGCCGGATTTCCAGATTCGTGATATTACGAATCGGCGTGGCGATAGTTTCATGATTTCTTTGATTGTCTTACCTGCAATTGCCGGATTGGTAATCGTGAACTCGCCGATATAAGTAGTAGTGTCTTTTTCTTTATTTGTTACAACTTGCAATCCTTTTGATGTCATCAATTTATTCATCAAAGCTACAGCTATAATCACCCCCAAAACACCGAGAGGGTATGTCATAGCACACGCCAATGCCATATCTGATAAGTTCTTTACGTCATCCGGCACAATCTGATCGTAGGCTTGCTGTGCAGCACCAAGGGCAGGTGTATTTGTCACCGCACCGGACATGATGCCTACCATATCGGGTAATGAAATATTTGTCAGTGAATAAAAGAGCATCATCAAACAACTTCCTATAGCCACAACCGCAAATGAGAGTAGATTGAGAGTGAGCCCATCTTTTTTGAGTGAAGGGAAAAATCCGGGACCAACCTGCAATCCAAGCGAATATATGAAGAGTATGAGTCCGAAATTTTGGGCAAAATAGAGCATATCTCTATTCATGTCCAGTTTCAGATTGCCGATAAGTATTCCTGTAAAAAAAACGAATGTTATACCTAAAGAGATATTAAATATCTTTATTTTCCCTAGCTGCAAACCTATTGCCGAAACTAAGGAGATAAGAATAACCGTCTGAATCATCGACGGGCTTTGAAGAAGGTCAGATAACCAATTCATATCATGAAATAGAAATAGTCTGCAAATATATGACTATATTTTGACATGATGAATGGAAAGTATATTTCTTATAAGGATGAGAAATAAATAATAAAAATTATCCGTATTTTTGCTATAAATCAAAGGCGTACATAATGGAAACTTTGCATTCAGATGTCGTAATTGTTGGAGGTGGCCCGGCTGGAGCCACGTGCGGATATATTCTGGCAAAAAACGGAAAGCCGTGTATTCTTATAGATAAAGCACAGTTTCCACGTGAGAAGCTTTGCGGTGGTGGGCTCACTCCTAAAACACAAAAACTCATAGAGCACATCTATGGGAAAGAGAATTATAAATATCGACCTATCAGAAATGTCGATCTATATAAAGAGGATCGGTTATTGTGCACTTTTCAAATGCGAACTGAGATGAGAACGGTGGAACGGATTGCTTTTGATGATGTGTTGCTGAATGAATATAAAAATGCCGGAGGGGCTTTCATACAAGGAAAACTCTCCAAAATAGAAGAGCGAGAAAATAAAATATACTTAACGCTTCAAGATGGAACAAGAATAACTTGTAATAAGCTGATCGGAGCAGATGGTGCAAATAGTGTAGTGCGCAAATATCTTCAACCCGGATTTCCGAAAGGAATGTTGTGCTTGGAAGAAAAATGTAACAAAAAAACGGATCGAAATGTGCAGGTTCATTTCACAAAAAAAATCAAAGACGGTTATTTATATCTATTTCCCACACCGAATGGCTTTGTGGCGGGTGGTGGATACACTAAAACAAGGTTGGAGGTGATACGAACAGAATTAAGGGAGAAAAACCTCTCGGATGGCGAAAATATTAAAGGTGCAATGATTCCGATGTTCGACAGGATGGATTATCCGTTTAGAGAGAACATCTATCTGATAGGTGATGCTGGCGGTTATGTAGATTCCATTTCGGGGGAAGGGTTATATTATGCCATAAAAACCGGAGAAATAGCTGCATCATCGATACTGAATGGCTTGGATTTTCAGATGCAGAGTTCGGAGATAGTGCAGCGAGTGAAGAAAACCCAGCGTTTTGCGAATAAATTTTATAATAGAATAGTACTAAATACAATGCTGTTTGTGTGTTCAAGAAAAGTGTTTCATAATTGGGCTAGCAAATTGCTAAACCGTTATCTTGCCTGACAAGACAGTTTTTTCTTTCAAGATAGGTGGTTAATGTTATGGATAATATAAATAAAGCGGAACAATCAATGTTCCGCTTTACTCATTTTTTTTATTTCTATTTAGAGATTATTCATCTTCAGTGTAGGCTATTTCACCATGATCTGAAATATCAAGACCCACAGATTCTTCTTCTTTGGTGACACGCAAACCGATCAGTTTATTCACTATAAAGAATAGAATTGCTGTCACTATAGCTGCATAAGCCGCAGCGGCAACGTTGACATAAAATTGCACCCAAAGTTGATGCCAGTCTCCATAAAGAGCCCCTTGTGCACCGCCTTCACCTGTCACAAATTGTGTTGCGAAAACCCCTGTGAGAATGGCTCCCACGAAACCTCCCACACCATGTACGCCGAATGCGTCCAAAGCATCGTCATATTTCAGTTTGTTTTTAACCACGGCAACCATGAAGTAACAAACAAGAGCTACAACCAAACCAATCACGAAAGCTCCTTTTGCATCGACCGTTCCTGCGGCGGGTGTAATAGCTACCAGACCGGCTACCGCTCCTGTACAAAATCCGACAATGGTTGGCTTTTTATTTATGATCCAATCTAAAGCCATCCAAACAGATGCAGCCACGCAAGTAGCCAGATGTGTTACTAGGAATGCATTTACATCCAATCCGTTTGCAGCCAATCCACTTCCGGCATTGAATCCAAACCATCCCAGCCACAGCATCGCTGTACCGATAACAACAAAAGGAACATTGTGTGGAGTGACCGGATGCCCCGATGTCTTATATCCTTTTCGGCGACCAAGCATGAGAGCCATCACTAATGCCGAAACACCAGCATTGATGTGTACGACAGTACCGCCGGCAAAATCGATTGCACCTACTTGGTACATCCATCCGCCGCCCCATACCCAGTGAGCCATAGGGTTGTAGACAAGTATAGCCCAAAGCAATGAGAATACGACAAATCCTGAAAATTTGATTCTTTCTGCAAATGCTCCGATAATTAAGGCAGGTGTGATTACGGCAAACATACATTGGAACAGGACGAATAATAATTCGGGAATGTCATAACCGCTCAGCAGGTCTGTTATGGCAATTCCATGGAGGAATACTTTGTCAAAACCTCCGATAAAGAACCCGATGGGACTGCCGGCAACGGCTTCGGATGGCATAAATCCGGTTCCGAATACCATGCTGTAACCGATAAATATCCATTCAATACTGATTAGTGCAGTGAGTAGCAGACATTGCATCAGAATGCTAAGTACATTTTTTCGCCTGACCAGACCTCCATAGAATAGAGCCAAACCGGGAATGGTCATCATCAACACCAATATAGTAGCAACAATAATCCATGCGGTGTTACCGGAATCTAAAACAGCGGGTTCTTCAACCACCGCTGCCACAATTTCGCTGGCAGGAGCTGCTTTTTCTGTAATGGCTGCTATCGAAGCCGAATCTTTTAGTGCAACAGAGTCTTTCACTGTTGATATGGTATCTGCCATTGCTGTTATCGGCAACATGAACAATAATATTGCTAAAGCAGATATGTATTTTGTTAATCTTATTTTCATCTTTTCCATTTCTTATTTTTAATATCTGTAAAATCTGATTTTCCGTAATTATAATTTATTTGTTATATAGAGAATCATCACCTTTGTCACCTGTACGGATACGTATCGACTGTTCCACCGCCGAAACAAATATTCGCCCATCTCCGCTCTCTCCTGTGAATCCGGCTTTTAAAATGGCATCAATAGATTTTTCGAGATTTACTTCCCTCACAACAAACGATATGAAAATGCGGTCAATAGCATTTATATCATAAGCTACTCCTCTGAAAATAAGACCTTGTTTTGCATCGCCCTGACCTTTTACATCCCACCACGACAGAAATTCGATGTCTGCTTCGTGTAATGCTTTTCTTACATCTGCAAATTTAGATTTGCGTACAATTGCTTCAATTTTTTTCATGCTTAACGTATTGTTTACTTATAATAAATGTCTGCTTTCTCAATTTAAAATAGTTTGATTCCAAACACAAAATGGATGTCGTCGGCAGCAGGACTGGCAATGACACTTCCGAAAACAGGTAGTGAATAGGAATCCGTGATTTTGATTTCTTTGGAAGCACCTATCTGGATGGACGCAAATTCAAAACCGTCGGTTCCATACACGGCGCTAGTCCATGGGATGACACCAACAGAGGCACTCATATCCACACCACCTACCTTAAATGGATATGCAGCTTCGATATAGGTAGAATAAGTTGCTTTGTCGTCACTACCCAGATCATATTTACCTGCAAAAAATGTATTCCATGATAGTGTCAGTGGAAATGATTCTGGTAACGTATAGGCTAGTGTTCCTTCAAATGAATGGCTTGCATGACCTCTTGTTTTTCCAAAATAATTATATGAATCGCCGTCAACATCTCCCCACCAATAATCGGTCACAGCAACCTTCACGCCTTTGACAACATATGATGCTGTGAAATCTACTTCCTTGTATCCGAAAGTCGAAATGTCGGTCGATCCCCATGCCCCAAGAGAGAAATCTCCGGCGGCAAGGCTTAGAGACGGTTGAACACTTGCCCCTGATGCACTGAATCCACGCCAGACATAGGAACTTACTACATCTGCACCAACATCAACAGACACATCTTGCGCCGAAACCGATGAGATACCAATAATACCAAAGATACTTAAACAAACTTTTTTTCTTAAACCCAAATTTTTCATAGAATCATGTTAAAAATGTTAAAACTAAATTTATATAATCTTTTTGATCTAAATTTTAATTTTATGGTATCTATTTGATGTTAATATTCTGCAAATGTATTTCAAAATATTTTTAATGCAAATAAAAAATGAATTTCTTTTTCAAAAAGATAAATTTTTAACTAAAAAATATCAATAAGATATTTAATTCGCTTTTTTAGTATAAAAATGATATTTTTATTGTGCTATTTGAAGGTTCAAAAATGATTTGGATCGTCTTTATATCTCAAAAGATTGAACAGATTATAAATTTTTTTTAGGGACTGGATGATTAAATGAAAGAAAAAAAAGCTATTCTATTATAAAAAAAGGTTCAACTATTGACAAATTTCCATTTAAACATTAGCTTTGAGAAAATTTACATTTAGAATGGGAACACTACACTCAATAGACAGCATGATGAGTCGCAAATTTAAGTCTCATCCATGGCATGGTATCAGTCTGGGTCCAAATGCACCTGAAGTTGTGAGAACTTTCATCGAAATTGTGCCTACCGATACCGTGAAATATGAAGTTGATAAAGAGACCGGCTATTTATGTATAGACCGTCCGCAGAAATATTCTAATATAATTCCGGCTTTATACGGTTTTTTGCCACAAACTTATAGTGGGCGAAGGGTGGCCGAATTGAGTAATATGCGTCTGCAACGGCACGATATTGTGGGTGACAGTGACCCTGTAGATATTTGCGTTCTCACCGAAAAGGACATTACGCATGGAGATATAATTGTGCGTGCGCGTCCTATTGGAGGATTCAGATTGATTGACCATGGACAGGCAGATGATAAATTGATTGCCGTGTTGGAAAATGATGCAATTTACGGTTCGTTCCGCGATATAAGTGATGTGCCTTTTTTGGTTATCGAACGTTTAAAGCACTATTTCACGACTTATAAAGACATTCCGGGCGAAAATGAGCGTAAGTGTATACTTACCCATGTGTATGATGTGGAAGTGGCACAAGAGGTGATAAAGCGGTCAATTGATGATTATAACGAGCATTTCGGCATGATTTTGTAATCATTCGGTCAAATTAGGATAAATAAAAAACTCCGATATTTAAACATATCGGAGTTTTTTTGTATTGTAGTGATAAGATAATCAGTCGATTATTTTATTCTTTGCACTCTCTTATAGCCATACACAGCTTTGTCTCCCAATTCTTCTTCGATACGAAGCAGTTGATTGTATTTAGCCATACGGTCTGAACGGCTCAAAGATCCGGTTTTGATTTGTCCTGAATTAGTTGCAACAGCAATATCTGCTATTGTAGAATCTTCAGTTTCACCTGAACGGTGAGATGTAACAGAGGTGTAGCCTGCGCGGTGAGCCATTTCAATAGCATCCAATGTTTCAGTCAGGGAGCCAATTTGGTTCACTTTGATAAGGATGGAGTTTGCACAACCCAATTCGATACCTTTCTTCAGGAATTCAACGTTGGTCACACACAAGTAATCACCTACAAGCTGGATTTTATCACCAAGCTTGTCTGTAAGAAGTTTCCAGCCTTCCCAGTCGTTTTCGCCCATACCGTCTTCAATTGAATCGATTGGATATTTAGCTGCAAGACTTGCAAGAAATTCTACTTGTTCGGCAGAAGTGCGTTTTGCACCTGTTGCACCTTCAAATTTGCTGTAATCATAAACTCCGTCTTTGTAGAATTCAGAAGCAGCGCAATCCAATGCAATGGTTACATCTTTTCCCGGTTCATATCCTGCAGCTTTGATAGCTTTGAGAATAGATTCAAGAGCGTCTTCTGTTCCTTTCAATGTTGGGGCAAAACCACCTTCATCACCAACTGCTGTGCTTCGGCCTCTCTCATGGAATTCTTTTTTCAATGCGTGGAATACTTCTGCACCACAACGCAATCCTTCTTTGAATGAAGCTGCACCAACCGGACGAACCATAAATTCTTGGAATGCAATAGGTGCATCAGAGTGAGATCCTCCGTTGATGATATTCATCATTGGGACGGGTAGGGTATATGTATTTGTGCCACCAATATAGCGATACAATGGAATATCCAAATATCCTGCGGCTGCTCTTGCTACTGCCAGAGATACACCAAGTATGGCGTTAGCTCCTAGTTTGGATTTTGTTTTTGTTCCGTCAAGTTCAATCATTTTCAGGTCTATACCTCTCTGATCCAAAGCACAATCTCCGATAAGAGCAGGAGCGATTACCTTATTTACGTTTTCTACAGCTTTCAAAACACCTTTTCCGCCATATCTTTTTTTGTCGCCATCGCGAAGTTCCAAAGCTTCATTTTCTCCTGTAGAAGCTCCTGACGGAACAGCAGCACGACCTATTACACCTGATTCAAGTGTTACATCAACTTCTATTGTAGGATTGCCCCTCGAATCCAAAATTTCACGTGCAAAAATACGTTCGATTCTCATAATTGATTTTGTTTTATATAAGATATTTATTGTGAATTATATACCGTTTATTTAAGCGACACAAATATACTTAATTATTTCTTTTGTTTTTATCATTTTAATGCTAAAGAACATAAAAAAATACGTCTTTCATGCCTATATAATAAAAAGCACGCTCTTCATTGCAGAAGTACGTGCTTTTTGCTATTTCTATTTTGCAAAACGGTTATTTCACGCCGTGCATCATCCTGGAGACTACTTTGTTTAGGCTGATCAGCAACAACCCGCAAATGATTACGAATACAGAAATGTAAAGGAATATTTTGCCGGCACCCAATGCTTCTACATAAGATGCTAAAAATCCACCTAATATATTTGCAAAGAACGATGATAGCATCCAAACTGCCATCAACACTGAGGCTAGTCTTGGTGGCGAGAGTTTGGTGACCACAGACAAACCGACTGGTGAAAGACACAACTCCCCCATTGTATGGATGAGGTATGTGAGCACCAACCACCACAAGCTGGCTTTAATATTCACATCGCTGATATCTCCACCTCTTTCTGCTACTGCACCTAGCATAAAGAAGAATCCTATACCCAACACAACCATACCCGATCCCATTTTGATCGGTGTCGGTATTTTTTGTCCGAGTTTGCTTGTCCAGAAAAGTCCAAAAAGAGGGGCTAACAATACAATAAACAGAGGATTCACGGATTGGAACCAAGCAGTAGGGATTATGAATTCACCAATGATGGGGAGATTTATAGTTCTGTTGATATAATTTTCGGCATATAATGTCAATGACGAACCAGCTTGTTCAAACCCTGCCCAGAAGAAAATCGCAAACAAGAAGAATATGAATATGACGGAGATTCGTTGTTTTTCAACAGTACTTAATTTATTAGATGTTGCACCGTTTATTGCCGCGGCAGCAACAGCGTCTTTGCCTCCGGCTGGTTTGACACCTAGAGTTCCCAGAAACCTGGAAGAAAGAGTATTAAATAACACCTGTCCTAAGAACATTCCTACGGCAGCAGCCAAAAAACCGTATCTATAACCATGAGTCACAATTTCACCGGCATCATTCCTTACTGCAAAAATATTGTCAGCGAGGACACCGATAATCAGAGGTGCTAAAAATGCCCCCAGATTGATTCCCATGTAAAAAATGGAAAATGCTGAATCACGTTTTGGGTCACCATCTTTGTATAAGCCTCCGACAAGCGTGGAAATGTTCGGCTTGAAAAAACCATTACCCAAAATAAGCAATAGAAGCCCGCAATATAATCCCACATGGGT
>JBKECE010000094.1:0-43332 GCA_047974325.1 Dysgonomonas sp.
ACATGGGTATTTACAGCAAATAACATTAGTTGTCCCAGCATCATGGTAATACCACCAATGGTAATAGCTTTGCGCTGTCCCAGATATTTATCGGCAAGCCATCCTCCGATTAGAGGAGTGAAGTAGACAAAACCAGTGAAAAAACCGTAAATCAGACTTGCATGTTTAGGACCAATGGCGAGTCCACCTTCAAAAAAAGATTTTGTCAGGTATAACATTAAAATACCACGCATTCCATAGTATGAAAAACGTTCCCACATTTCGGTGAAGAAAAGGAGGTACAATCCCGCGGGATGTCCTTTTTTCTTTTTTGGCTCTTCTTCGCCTATTATTATCGCTTCTTCCATAAATTGCTTTTAAATTATTTTTTTTTATCTATGTTTCTATTATTTTACTTCTTGCATTAATTTTTTTACCCATGGGGCAACAATAAAGAAAAAGACTCCTACAATGAGAGCATAAATGGCTAATTGTTGATAACCATTGGTGTATGAAACCAATTTATCCATCATGGATGCGCTCTCATCCGGACTGGATACAACTTTTGCACCCAATTGTGCTGCAAAATACTGACCATAAGCACTGCCTAAGAACCATAATCCCATCATCATACCTGACAAGTTGTGAGGAGAAAGGCTTGTCATCATAGACAAACCGATGGGTGAGATACACAGTTCAGCTATTGTTAAGACAAAGAAAGCCAGCACAAAAATATTCAGAGATGCTTTTCCTGCTGCATCGACAAAAAATATTTCTGTATGGAAAATATAAAATGCCAAGCCTGTAATAATGAAGCTTGATGCAAATTTCAAAACTGTATGAGGTTCTTTATTTCTCTTATTCAGCCACAACCAGAATATTCCTAAAAGCGGACTGAAGAAAATGACGAATAGAGAATTTGCACCGTTGTTAACCACATTCGGATCAATATGTATGAATCCAAGAACCTTATCACTCAGATTGTTTTGTGCGAACAGAGCTAAAGAACCTCCGGCTTGCTCAAACAATGCAAAAAATACGACCGAGAATAATATCAAGATCAGAGCAGCAAGCAGTTTCTTACGGGCATTGGTATCTTTCGTTTGAAAAACTTTGTAAAAGAAAAAGAGAAGAGCGGCAGGCCCTATTATATACATAAATATATCAGTGTACGCCGTATTTTGAATCATAATGAATATGAAAGGAAGGCACAAAAGAGCGAGTATATAAACTCCTAATTCGCGAAGCAGGCGTTTAGATGGCACCATGTCCTTGAGTGGACTGCTTCCTATAGGACCTAGTTTATTTTTAGTTATTTCAAATATGACTAAGCCTAACATCATAGCTATAGAGGCTGCAAGAAATGCGGAATTCCAAGAGACGTGTTTTCCGAGCCATACACACAACGATCCACCCAATAGAGCACCGACATTGATTCCTGAATAGAACATGCTGAATCCTGCTTCTTTTCTGGGATCTCCTTTCTTATAAAGATCACCTACCATTGACGACACATTCGGTTTGAAAAATCCGGTTCCGATAACCGTGAGAGTGATACCGATATAAAAATAGTCATGTGGAGAAAGTGCTATGACCATGTTTCCAATAATCATCATGATTGCACCAAATGTGAGTGATCTCTTAAAGCCAAGTATTTTATCGGCGAAAATTCCACCAAGGAATGTGAATGCGTAAATGAAAGCCTGTATAGATCCGTATCTTAACTGAGCCTCGCTTTCGGGAAGAAGTAATTGTCCCGCCATAAAAATAACGAGCATGCCTCGCATGCCGTAAAAACAGAAACGTTCCCACATTTCAATGGTAAACAAATACCAGAGTTGCTTTGGATATTTACCATTAAAATTTTGAATTTCGTCTAAGGTGATAATATTCGCTTTGGGCGAAGGGCTGGGAGTAAGATTTTCTTTTGACTCTTCCATCGGTTTATTTTTTTTATTCGCAAAAATAGTAAAAATAATTAAGTTTAGCGACTCTAGCTTGTTTTTTGAAAGATTTCATTTGTTAAACTTATCATTTAGATATTGATTCGTTTTTCGGTTTAAACAGAGTGCTTTTTTTTGTTAATGGTAAAACTATTATTCGGTTTATTTTGTTATTTTTGTAATCAGGATATTTTCAAATAAACTATTATTCAAAACAAATAATTTTATTAAACAATGGTAAATTATAAAGATTTGGGTCTTGTGAACACAAGAGAAATGTTTGCAAAGGCTGTCAAAGGAGGATATGCTATCCCAGCTTTCAATTTCAATAACATGGAACAGTTGCAAGCCATCATTCAGGCTGCATCTGAAACAAAATCTCCGGTTATTCTTCAGGTATCTAAAGGTGCTCGTCAATATGCAAATGCAACATTGCTTCGCTATATGGCTGAAGGAGCTGTAGCATATGCCAAAGAACTTGGTTGGGAGCACCCACAAATAGTTCTTCACCTTGACCACGGTGACACATTTGAAACTTGTAAGTCTTGTATAGACACAGGCTTTTCTTCTGTTATGATAGATGGCTCTCATCTTCCTTACGATGAAAATGTTGCTCTTACAAAAAAAGTAGTAGAATATGCTCATCAGTTTGATGTGACAGTAGAAGGTGAACTTGGAGTGTTGGCCGGAGTGGAAGACGAAGTGAGTGCAGAACACCATACTTATACCAAACCGGAAGAGGTAGTTGATTTTGTGACTAAAACAGGTTGCGATTCTTTGGCTATTTCAATTGGTACATCTCACGGAGCTAATAAATTTACTCCAGAACAATGTACTCGTGATGCCAATGGCATACTTATCCCACCTCCATTGCGTTTTGATGTATTGGAAGCAATCGAAAAAGAACTTCCCGGATTCCCTATCGTGTTGCACGGATCATCTTCAGTTCCACAAGATGAAGTTGCGAAAATCAACAAATATGGTGGCGCATTGAAAGATGCAATCGGTATTCCTGAAGAACAATTGCGTAAGGCTGCTAAATCAGCTGTTTGCAAAATTAACATCGACTCAGATAGCCGTTTGGCTATGACAGCTGCTGTGCGTGAAGTATTTGCAACAAAACCGGCTGAATTTGACCCTCGTAAATATCTTGGACCAGCTCGCGACAGCATGAAAAGACTATACGAACACAAGATTAAAAGTGTGTTGGGTAGTGAAGGAAAAGCTCTGTAATAGACTAAGATTTCTAGCATAAAAAAAGGTTTCGGATTCGTTAAGAATTCGAAACCTTTTTCTTTCTATATCCCTGATTGCGGGTGATAATATTCTGATGAATAGAAAAGAATAAAGGTCAAAATATACACCTTTTCTATCAATTATTGCTAATCAGGGTGAGCGAGAATGATGTTTCTTTGCAGTGAATAAGGAATATACTAAACCAATATAAAGAACTAATGCACCTAAACTGAGGTTAACGTGCATTCATTAGTAGATTGTTTGAAAAAATCCCGTTAGAAGCTACCACACACTATCTAACGGGATTTATTATTTTTCTGAGCTATTATTTTTCTGAGCTGTTCATTTACTCAGAGTTCTTTTCTTTCTGATTACCAAATGGAAACGCGTTTATCTTTTGGCACAAACAGAGGATCTTTTTCTGTTATATTGAAAGTTTTATACCATGCATCTATTTGTGGCAAAGCTGCATTAACACGCCATTCTCCTAATGAATGTGGATCTATTTTTGTGAGGCGTACGATTTCTTCGTCACGTACATTTCCAGCCCATAGGTTGGCATAAGCTAAGAAGAAACGTTCCTGCGGAGTGTATCCGTCAATTAGTTTGGTTGATTTGCTGTCTTTAGTCTTCAAGAAAGCATTATAGGCTACTTGTAAACCTCCATGGTCGGCAATGTTTTCTCCGAGGGTGTATGTTCCGTTTGCATGGAGTGTATCGATGACGACAATGTTGTCGAAGAAATCAACCATAACCTTTGCTCTGGCTTCAAACTTTTTAGCATCTTCGGCAGTCCACCAATCGGTCATATTACCATTTTTGTCAAACTTGCGACCTTGGTCGTCAAATCCGTGAGTCATTTCATGTCCGATCACAACACCGATTGCTCCATAGTTTACGGCATCGTCTGCACTCATATAGAAAAAAGGTGGTTGCAAAATGCCGGCAGGGAAACAGATCTCGTTTGTTGTGGGGTTATAATATGCATTTACTGTTTGTGGTGACATCAACCATTCTCCTTTATCGACAGGTTTATTTAATTTGCCTACTTGGAAATCATATTCAAATTCCGAGGCGCGTACTATATTTGCCCAATAGCTGTCTTTTTCGATGTGCAAAGTGGAACTGTTTCTCCATTTATCGGGATAGCCAATTTTTACAATGAAATTGCTGAGCTTTTCCTGAGCTTTACCTTTTGTTGTTTTGCTCATCCACTCAAGTCCTTTGATACGTTCACTCAATGATTTTTCGAGGTTGTTCACGAGTGAGATCATACGTTCTTTGGCTTTCGGTGGAAAATATTTTTCTACATATATCTGTCCTACCTCTTCGCCCAGCGCACCATCAATAGCACTGACAGTACGTTTCCATCGTGGTTGGATCACTTTGCTTCCACTTAATTGTTTACCATAAAACTCGAATCGGGTGTTTACGAAATCATCGCTCAGATAAGAAGCCGCAGAGTTTATCAATTTCCAAGAAAGGTATGCTTTGAGTTCTTCAATTGGTGTTGTTTGCATCACTTTGACGGCTGCCGCAATGGGCTCCGGTTGTGAAACATTCATGTCTTTGAGTCCGTTAATTCCATTTGCGGCGAAAAAGCCAGTCCAATCGAAAGACGGTATGGAATCACTCAGTTGAGCCATTGTCCATTTATGATAATTGAGTTCAGGTATACGCGATTTTTCTTTTGTGTAATGAGCTTCTGCAAGGTTTGTTTCTATTTTCATCACAGCGGCAGCGGCTACCCGTGCATCACTTTCTTTATATCCGGCATTTAAAAACTGATTTGTCATCATGGTCACATAAGCATCGCGCAATGCTTTTGATTTTGGATCTGTGTCCAGATAATAATCCCGATTGCCCATGCTGATGCCTGATTGCTGCAGATGCACGATGTTCATCGAACTGTTCATGTCGTCAGCTCCGACGTATACTCCAAAAAACGGACTTGCTACGAATCTGTTCAATTGTCCTGCAACAGTTATCAAGTCGTTCAGATTTTTTATTGCTGCAATTGTTGCCAATTCGGCTCGGATAGGAGCTACACCATCTTTATTTAGTTTTATACTATCCATTCCTTGAGTGTACAAATCTCCAATTTTCTGTTCTACCGAACCTGATTGATGTTTGGTTTTACCCATTTCTTCGATAATATCTTTGATTTGCTTCTGGTTGTTTTCACGCAACTGGTCAAAAGAGCCATAACGCGAATACTCGTCTGGTATGGGGTTTGCATCACTCCAACCACCTGTTGCAAAGCGGTAGAAATCAGTTCCGGGCTGTGCCGATTTGTCAAGATTTTTTATATCCAGACTTGTTGTAGATTGAGCGCTTGCCTCAGAAAGACCTGCTGATGCAATAAATAAAGCCATAGATAAACAATAGATTTTTTTCATTATCAAGTTCTTTTTTTGTTTTTGCGGACAAATTTAGGTGATTTATGTGCTTTAGCCAAACATTATTACATTTAAAATGATGATAGCAAAGCTATATTGCATCAAATTGCAGAGAAATCGGAAGTGGTATAAAAAGACCGTTTCAAGGAGGTTAGAATAGATATATATATTAAAAAATGAATAAGAGCAGTTTCACAACTACTCTTATCTAATTAATCTAACCTAACATAATATAAACTCTTACAGAGTAATGACAAAAATCGTTTTTTGTTTTATTTTTCAAGACAATCAGTAAATGTAAGATACTGATTGTTTAATGTTAATTAGTGAGGCTTATCTTTATTTCACAATTATCTTATTTACATTTTCACCCTCAGGTGAAGACACCTTTACAAAATATAAACCGGACGCAACATTTAGGGAAACTTCTGCTTTTGGGTTTATATTCTGATGATGAACCAATGATCCTGATGTTGAATATACAGAAAGTTTAGCTTGACTAGCATTGTTGATATGAAGCTTATCTTCTTTCCCTAAAACAGACGGAAAAACATTGAATGCATTTGATGTTGCATCGTTTATCCCAACTGTTTTAGTGCCGAATACATCGAATCCATAGATCCGTATAGCGTTGTCATCGTCAGGAATTTTTGTTTCGAATTTTATATAAAGTGCTGTTTGTGAATTAATATTATCCACTTTGATGTTCTCTTGCTTGCGATTGATCGTGTTCACAACTTCCGTCCATTCATTTTCTTCAGGAGCTTTGGTGCTGATACTGATTTTATATTGATCCACATTCTTGTCATTTTCCTTAGTCATGCAATCTCTGAATACAAATCGACTGATATTATATTCTTGTGGCAGTTTCATTATCACCCAAGGATAGGCCGTGTTGTTGTCACACCATTTTTTTGAACTGTCTCCTGAAATGAGATTTTCAGCACTTTCATTTGAATTTACCTGATAGCTGTAGGAATGAATGCTTCCTCCGTTTGATTTCAGGTTGATCGGCTGTTCTGTCGAAGCCGGATAATGAGCAAATGTGACAAAAGCCATATCACCTACAATATTGTTTATCACATCGATGTTGACCGCAGCTTCTACATTGTATACAGCGATAGCCGATAGGTCAGCTTTTTGGGCGAATGTGTAGTCTATGGTTGCTCCGGCTGCAATGGAAGGTACAAGTTCCGTTACTGCGGGGTTATCATTTATTTTGTACGACACAGACACATTAGATAATTCCTCATCGCTTTGGTTTGTCAGTTTTATTTTTATAGGTTCGTTGTTGGTCAGCACCCTGCTATTTTGTAGGCCTGAGATAGCTAGTTTTACATCCTTATAGTTGTCCGAAGGACTAACCTCTATCCTGTCTATGTTTATACCATTGCCAGAGTCATTGCCAAATTCAATCGTGTTGTTTCCGGCAGCTAAGGAAACCTGAACTGTTCTGATTGCCAGACCATCACTGTTCCATGAATAGCCATTTCCGTTAAATTTAAATATCTTTTTGTCTCCACCATTCACTCTTACGTATGTATTACGTTCATCCTGTGTGATATAATAAAGAGTTAGATTATATTTACCCGCATTTTCGGCAATTACATTGTTGATTGTTACCGTATTGCCATTACCCAGAAATCCAATGAATTTGCCACCGGAACAATTTCCCTGAGTATCGTTTTCAGTAGTGATTCCTCCGCTTTTTGTCCCGTTTTCAGCTTCATAAACGCTGTGTGTCGGCTGATTGATAGGCGTTTGTGATATGCGGATTGTTGCTCCGCCTGTTGCTTTAATATTGACAGACAGGGTGGAAGCAGCCGTTACTGTTTGTTCTTCATAGGCAATATCTGAAGGGCAAGTGCCGTCTTTGTAGATTTGCGCAGTATAATTACCTGAACCTAAAAAAGAAAGAGGTACGCTCAAAGTTCTTGCATTCTGGCTGATAGAAGAAATGTACAAATCATTTCCTTTTCGACGAGCTATGCTGACATAGTCTTCAGGGTTTGCTTCAAGACATACTGTTTCGTCCCAAGAAGAAGGTAGTTGACTGAGTAAATTTTTGCTTATGTTGTAGATATAGTTATAATGAGAATCAGACATGGTTTGTATTCCCGATTCGTACAGAACGGCTAATGCAAGTTGATGGCTCCAAGTGGTGAGGTGTCTCACAATTCCGTCCAATCTGCAAAATTCGGTTGGAGTATAGTCCATTGGACCTATTACGTTTCGGGTGAGCGCGAGTGTAACATTGTGTGAAGCCGGTGTGGCATTATGATTGAAATAATATTGTTCTCCACCATACACGGCTTCGGAGGTGATCAGATGAGGCCAGTGACGTCTCGTTCCGGATGGTTTGGTACAACCATGCAGGTTTACCATCAAACCAACTTCTCCTGCAATTTTTATCAATTTGTCATATTTTTGCATCATTCCTTGCGAATCATCATCAAAGAAGTCAATTTTTGTGCCTACGAAACCTAAATCTTTCCAGTTTTGGAGGATCGGCCTTATTTGAGTTTCGTCATTCTTAAAGCGATTTTGATGGCTCCAGATAAATAGTTTTACTCCTTTTGAGTTGGCATAATTGATGACGTCTTTCAGCCGATAAGTAGATGCCGCCCAACCATCATCTAATGTATAGTAAGGCCATTTCATTTTATATGCGAGGTCGATATAACCTTTTATAACTTCAATGTCATGTGTGACACCGCCATCCTGACCACCCCAATCCCAAGATGAAAGACCTGATTTTATCCAGCTCAGATCTGCAATATCTGTGGGAGGGTTCAAGTTTTCGGTCATCGCTGATTGTACAATAGTGGGCAGGTTGCCCAAAACGATTGTTTTCCATGATGTTTCAAGTGGAAGAGTTGTGCTGACTCCACTGTGGAGCTGGAAATAGAATCTGCCAACTTCGGCAACAGAGCCGCTCATCACTTTGGATGCACAATAATTGCCATAGTTTGCCGATTCGGTTATCAGACACCAATTGTCATTGCCGGTTGTACTTTTCACCAGAATCGGAGCTGATAATTGATTTTTACTTCCTCCATTGTCGTCCTGAACATTTGCTGTCTCTGTCCAGTTGCGAGCCGGATAGAGGGTGGAATAGTCATGTACAAAACGTTCTCCCCAACATTTCTCGAACGAAGCTATTTTGATTTCGCTAGTTTCGCCCGAAACAGTAATTGCTCCTGTGCCGGGAATGTAGTATCTGAAAGCAACTCCATCGTCATAGATCCGGAAGATAACATGAAATTCTTTTGCCGATTTGTTGAATGAGACATCGAGCACAGAACATTTGTTTGTATATGATTTTCTTTTTCCGGTGGGAAGTGTATAACTCTCGTCAATCTGGCTACGGACTTCGGATCCGTAACTAAGCCCGTTTGTGAAATCACCTTCGCTACACACAATTCCCAGAGCCGAAGCTGTGATGACAGGGACATTGTTGTTGTTGACAGTGTAAGACAGCGAACCATTGGTTTCATTCAACGTTATTTCAGCTGAAATGGATCCGTTAGGAGAAGATACCGTTATTACTTGATCTGCTGCGCTTAACCCCATGTTGCAGAGTAAGAAGCAGAGTAATAAAATAAGATTTTTTGTTTTCATTAATAATCTGTTAGTGTTGTTGATATTTAGAATGCAGATAATTTATATCAAATGCATTCTATTTCTCTGGATTGTATTTAACCTTATCAACCGGCAATCCTATCTTTATTCTTTTCATAGAAAAAGAACGAGCTGCCGGTTAAGTCTTTATTTTACCAATACTTTGGCTACAGTATTTGCTGCTTTAACGATATACAGACCTTCCGGCAGAGATATATCTGTTTGTCCTGCCTTACATTTACCGGAAAGCAATTGTTGTCCCAACATACTGTAGACAGAATAGTTTGCAGCTTGATCTGATACGATTGTCAATGTTCTACTGCTACCGAATATTTTCATATTGTTGTTTTTTAGAACAGATTCTGAAATAGATGTCGGATTATTGTTATCGACAAATAATTGCCATTGCATCAACTGAATATCGCCACTTCCTGCATTGTTCGTAACATCCAATTTGTACTGTGAGTAAGCTCCGGGATTGGTTACATTCAGAATTAATGTAGCACCACGTACTGGAAATTTCACTTCTGATCGTTTGTCAAGTTCAGTCCATGTTGATCCATCGTTAGAGCCTTGCAGTGTCCAGTCTTTCGGGTTGCGGTCAGAATTTGCATCTCTGGGCGACAGAGAATAATGAGTAACAGTTGCAGAAGTGCCTTCCATATCATACGTCAACCAGAAAGATTTATTTCCTGTAACAGTATATCTGGTGCTTAGAAGTTTGTCGAAAACTTTAGCAAAACCTTCTTCTCCATTATCGCCCCATCCTGCGGCACTTGCAGTAAGTGTTCCTGCATGTAAATCGGAGAGATGATCGGGGAAATTTTTCTCAGAACTAATGTAAGGCGAACCAAATAGTTGCCATTCTGCAATTTCTACGTTGGTTGTCCCTGTAGCAGTCAGACGGTAATATTTTGCAGCTTTCTCTGTGTTTGCAAATAAAATAGATGTTTGGCACATTCTGAAATTATCGGTTTGGGTTGTTTTATCCAAAGTTCCAAGAGAATTCCAAGTGATTCCATCTGATGAATATTCCACCACCCAATTGTCCATAACCGGCTGGTTTGTTGAGGCAATGGCATAGCCTGTCAATATGATTGGGTAAGGCAGTTCTGCCTTGATCTGAGTAGTAGTTTGTCCGGCAACAGTATACACTGTTAGTTCATCATTGTCGTTCAATGCACTCAAATCGCCAGTACCAGTGAGAGTTGCAAGGTCGGTATAATCAAAAACTGAAGCTAGTTTTGTTGTTTCAGTACCCGGATTGGTCAACGTTTCTGCTGATTTTAATATTTCTATCTTGTCCAGATTTGGTCCCCAACCATTGTATGCACCAATTTTCAGATTATCACCTGCTTCAAGATAGACAGCTGTTGTTATTTTATTAGTACCGGGTTTTTTGCCTGCATCAATGTCACTTTGGTTATTGCCTTCCCAAGTATCTGTGTTCTTATTGGTTGTGACGATTGTTCGGATTTTATTTCCGGCTTTTATATAGAGAGACCGATTTTCACCACTTGTGTAAAAGATGCTGATATCATAAGTGCCGGAAGTGGTGACAGGCAGTGTGTTAAATTGAGCATAGGAATTATTGTCGGAAGACATATCTTTTACTCCTGCTCCGCCCGAAAAACGACTCCAATCAGAACCATTATACGATACTGCATTGTTCAATACATTTGCGGTTTCTGCTTCCAATACAATTTTTGAGATTTGATCGGCTGGTTTTGTTATAGACTGAGCTGATGCACCTATGGTCAGTTTATCAAACTCTGGGCTTTCTTTGGTTTTGTATGATTCAAGGCGGATCGTATTGTCCCCGGCTTCCAAATAAATTGGAATTGTGAGTGTTTTAGCATCGCTAATATTCCAACTGCTAGTCAAATCAGAGAAGTCAATAGGTGTGTGCACCTGATTATTTACTGCTATGGCTGCCCAGCGATGATCCATTGTCAGGTATGTAAACTTTAGATCATAGGTGCCTGCTGTTTCCACATTGATAGTATATTGAGCATATGAACCCCATGCGGATTCAAGGCCAATGACATCATTGAACCCGCTTCCCGCGTTTCGAGGTAGCGTGTAAGCGGAGACTGTGGCATCAGTCTCTGCTTCAAATACTTTGGGTAATGTGTCTGCTGCTATTAAACCTGTGAAAGGAGAAAATGCTAACAGACATAAAGCCCATTTGGAGATATTTATTGCGCATTTTGTTTTCATAATAATGATAAATTATAAGTTGTTAACTTGTTTAACGTGTTACTGATATTTTGACCGAATGACTATTTGCTTTGACAATATATAAACCTTGTGAAGCAACCGGAATGTTGTGTGTGCCTGATTCGCACTGTCCCTTAGCTACCAGAATTCCCATCAGATTGTAGATATCATATTTGGTCTTTCCACTACAAGTCAGCTTTATCATTCCATTCTCTGAACTGATTTTCACCGATTCGTCTGTTGAAGGTTTTTTTATACTGTTCAAAGTATTTTCAAATAATTGCCATTTACTCAATTGGAACTCAGAACTACCGTTGTTTTCAAGAATGTTAAGTTTGAAGTATTGATACATCTTTGCTGTGGAAACAGGATATTCCACGGTATTCAACCGTACAAAAAATACCGATTCCTGATTTTCCTGCTTATCGATAAGTTCCCAGTTTAGCTCGTCATCAGAACCTGAAAGCTCCCAAGCTTTCGGATTGCGACCGATATCATTCATTGAACCTGTGATGGAATAAGCACTCAGTTTTACAGGTATTGCCGACTCATACTGAATCCAGCCTCCGGTATGTCCGGTAACACAATATTTGCTTGATATATAGTTGTCTATAAGTTTATCGACAGTTTCTACATATTCTGTGCCGTTCTGATAACCGGGATATTGTCCTGCTATGCTTCCACCATTTCCGGTGATTGATGTTACCATTACTTTATTCATTCCATACAACTGGAATTCGGATAATTTGAGATTTGTTCCTCCGTTATTTTCTTTGAAAACTACGCGAAAATATTTATATGCAGGAAGGTTTTCAGCATTGGCCGTTTTGTTATCCACGATATCAATTTGATACAAGCTTGTTTCTGTCGGATAATAGAACCGTTGGTTGGTACGTGTTTCGATTGTATTCCAACTGTTTTTGTCGGCAGAGCCTTGTAATATCCATGATTTGGGTGTGTTTGTTATATCTCCCTGTGCTGTTGTGATTGAATAGCCCGTAACTCTGAAGTTTTCAGGTAGATCAAATTGAAAATACATATCACTGGAGAAAGTACCAAAATCAACTTCTGTATTCAAATTATTATCAAACAGATTAGCAACACTTGCTCCTGTGGAAGAAGAAGATGACACCACATAATCTGTTCTGTCAAATGATGTCAGATTGGAAATATAGGCCGGATTCATATATGGGTCTGCCGCATTAGGTTCTATCGCTTTATAGTTCGTATTTGCCATCAGCGTAGTACCTCTTACATCAGGATGCACATAGTCATAAGTTTGATATACTTTACCTTCTGTCGGAGTATGTAGGTCAATGACGGTGGCTCCTGTTTGTGCTGCAATAGTGTCTATCTTTGGAATGATTTCGTCAGTTACCGTTTTGTCAACAATAGGCATGGTGCTAGGCCATGAAGTAATTGGATAGCAAGTGAACACTTTCACATTCGGATTAACGGCTTTGAATGAATTGATGAAAGCCACATAGTCTCCTATAAAATTGTTTTTCTTTACCCAATTGCTAGGATTCGAGTCGTTTGTTCCTAATTTGATCACAATAATATCGGGGACAAAAGCCAAGGCATTGGCATAAGCCGGTTGATCCCAATATGGATAAGAACTACCTTTCAGCATAGTGGCTCCTCCGACTCCGTAATTTTCAACGATATACTCATCACCCAATAGTCGCTGCAAAATAGACGGATACCTATTCGATGGATCTATTTTATCCACTCTTGCATTAGCCGTAATACTATTACCGATGCACGCAACTTTTGTTACTGTTATGGGAGCAGATGTTTCTTCTCCGAATAGTTGCCATTTGGCAAACTGGAAAGTCGATGTTCCCTGAATCGCTGTAATATTTAAACGGAATCTCAAATACGATTTATTGGTATTAACCTTGTATTTCATCGTATTAAATTGAGCCATAAAATCTTGATTTACCTGTGTGTCTAATGTAACCCAAGCGCTGCTGTCGGTATCATAAGCTTGAAGTGTCCAAGATTTAGGGTCGCGTTCGTAAAGAGCTCCGCAGCGAGTGAGCGAATAGCCGCTTAATTTCACTTTAGTAGAAGATCTGTATTCTATCCATCCTGAATTTTGACCTACTACACAGTATTTTTCACCAATAGCGTTATTGATAAGTTTATTTACAGTCTCCACATAGCCATTTTCTTGATATCCGGCGTATTGTCCTGTTATAATTCCTCCGTTTCCGGTTATGTTGGTCACAAGTTGAGCCGGGAATCCAAATATCTGCCATTCCGACAACCGCAAATCATCTCCTCCGTTATTTTCCAAGAAAGTTATTCTTATGTATTTGTAAGCAGGGATGGTTTCTTTGTTACTTGGCAATGTCACTTCAAATAAGTTTGTCTCTTGCTTGTGAAGGTATTGAATGTTTTCTCTAGATTCAATATCCGTCCAATCCGTACCGTTGACAGAACCTTGCAATTTCCATTTTTTCGGAGCATCGGCAGGAACTGAGTCGGATGAAAGTGCATAACCTGTGATTTTAAACGATTCGGGTAATTCTGCCTGAATCCACGAATTTGCAGTAAATGCACCTCCTTCAAAACTAGTGGAAAGGTCATTGTCTGTCAGTGTGGAATAATCGGTTATTGAAGGATTTGATGAAGTTATTGCAACGGCTAAATCTGTCCAGTCGAAAGAGTTGACTTGCGAATAAAGGTCTGAAGGTATTTCGTGCAAAGGATTAATAGCTTTGCATACATAATGCGCCATGATGGTCGTACCTTTTACGTTCGGGTGAACATTGTCATACAAGTATGATTGTTTGCCTTCCAATGGAGTGTATAGATCTATTATTTGCACTCCTGTTAGTTGAGCTATTTGCTCAATCATTTGTAGAATTTCATCGTGAATGACTGTTCCGTCAATATTCATCGTATTGGGATAAGCCGGCAGAGGTTTACATATATAGACCGTAGGGTGACTGCTCAGATTTTTGAATGAGTTAATAAATTCAACATAATCATTCACAAAATCGCTTTTATATTGCCAATTGCTTGCTTTGGAATCATTTGTGCCCAGTTTGATGACCACGATGTCAGGATTCCAACCTTTTACTTCTGTATATTTACTTTCATTCCAATAAGGCATATTTCCCTTTTTCAGGAGGGTTCTGCCTCCGAGTCCATAATTGCGAACCTGATATTCATCGCCCAAAAACGTTTGTAGGATCGAAGGATATTTTTGATTGTCGGGCAGTGCCGAATTTTCAGTAATACTGTTTCCTACACACGCAACCTTGATTTTCGGTGCTTCGTTAGTCAATTCAAACCAGTCATAATGACCCGTTGTGCTGTTGTAAGTAGCTTTTCCTCCTCTTTGGAATACCACATATAAATCGTGTTTTCCTGAGATAGGGACGATGGGGCATTCAAATTCTTTCCATTTATCATTGCCGAGAAAATCATTTCCTTGCAAAAATTCATAGCGTCCTAAAAAGATACCTCCGGCAAGTTCTTTTTGACTTGGATTGTTATAATCTCCGGTCAGTGTTCTGTTAGGGTGATGTTCGTCAACAATATTTCTATCTACCCAGAATTCGACAGCTCCACCTCTTATTTCTGCATGATAGAATTTGATTAGGTTGGTGTAAGTTCCAAAATCGATATTCTTATATACTGCAAAATTAGTATTCCATGTATATACAAGTCCTTTATTTCCATCATTTCCAACACCTTTTGATTGAAAATCCGCTTTGGCGAAAGCCTGTCCTGTGCTGTTTTGGTAAGTATTGTAAATGGTGTCGGCATCTTCGGCTTGTATACGCAGAGATCGTGCCACAGGAGTGCCTGTGACTGTGATATTGTAGGTTAGTGAAACATCTTCTGTAGCTCTGCTCGAAACACATTTTACCGTTGCCGTACCTGGTTTCATAGCCAAAACAACGCCATTATCAACTGTCAGAACTTGCGATGCACTTTCTGATACGACTGACCAAACAAGGCTTTTAGTTGAAGCTGCAGTCGGCTCAAAAGTATATTGAAGATTATATGTACCTATCGGGATCTGAAGATTTGTTTCATTTGATGAAAGAGACGTAATTTCATTTTTCAATGTGCGATGTAGATCTATATAATACAATCCTCCAACTGTTTTAGTTGTACCCGATTTTCCCCCGATACGAAACAATACATACAAATTGTGCTTGCCACCGATTGGGTTGATAGCTATTTTATGTGTTTCCCAGCGACTCCAATCGGCATCCTCAGCATACCAATGCTGATAGCTACCCAAAAATTTACCACCGGAAAGTTCAGTTACATTTCTGGGAGATGATTCGTCCGGATGACTCCCTGCATTGAAGAAGGAATCGTAGCGGATTGATTCATCCCGGTCAATCCAGAACTCAATGATTGCACCTCTCGGAACATTACGAACAAAGGTGAGTGAATCTGTAAGGGTTCCGAAATCAACATTCTCAAACTTTAAGAAACAATTGTTCCATGCATAATTGACCCCTTGCGTTACGCTATTTTCAGAGGGAATGTTGAAATTTGTCCCTGAATTCATAACCTGAATCTTATTGGCTGTTCCCCAATAGTAGTAGTCATAGAGTACATTGGCATCTTTTGCCCATATACGGTGTTTGTCTGTTGTCTGTGCATTGATGTGGCCAATCAACAGAGTAAAAAGACTCAATATTATCAAGATCTTTTGTGAATATAATTTTTTCATCTATTTAAATTTTTAGGAAACGAAAACAAAAATTATAAATATGCGAATGATATTTAATTGATAATTAATGTTTAAACTGTATTTATTCGTCAAATTTTATAATTTAGCTCAAAATGTTAACTTCGGATACACTTTCATGCATCCGAAGCATGAAGTTGTTTAAAAAAAAGTTGAATTTATTGTTTTGCTATTTTCAAAACTCTTGTTTCTGATGCTGTTTTCAACTGAACAAAATACAACCCTACATTCCAAGCTGAACAGTCAATATTCAGTCCGGTGTGATTCACTCCGTTTTGATTGTAAACAATTCGTCCTGACAGGTCTATAATGGTAACGTTTTCTATTACAGATTTTGATTGAACCTGCAAAGTGTTGCTGACAGGATTATTATACGTTAGTTTCAGATCTGAACCTGAAATTCCGGTGCTGATATCCACAGTAACATCTATATCTGCATATACGTTACTATCCGCATTGGATGTTACACGCACTTTGGCTGTTCCGATTGCATTAGCGGTGATTTGGCCTGTATTGTCTACACTGACATATTCACTTCCCTGAATAACCGACCAAGTGACATTACTGTTATAGACTATTTCGGGAACGGTCTGAAGGTTGATTGTTTTTGTATCGCCCGGTTTCATTATTACGGCTGTTTCCGATGGAACGATCTGGTATATATTGGCAATTTTACGGTCTAATTCAAACCAATCCCAATGTCCGGTAGTTTTATTGTACAATCCTTTTCCACCCCGAAGAAAGACTACATATAAGGTATGTTTTCCGGAGGTTGGCACAATGGGTAATTTAAAATCTTGCCATGTGCTTGCTCCTCCCGTATATGTATCGTCTTTCAAAAATTCGTAGCGACCAAGGAAAGTTCCTCCGGCAAGGTCTTTTCCACTTGGATTGTTATAATCGCCCGTTCTGCCGGAATTGGTTTCGTCGACAATATTTCTGTCTATCCAGAATTCTATTGCAGCACCTCTTATCACAGAATGACGAAGCTTGATGCTGTCGGTGAAGTTGCCGAAATCAACATCTTTATAGACCGCAAAATTGGTATTCCATGAATAATTAAGTCCGTTACCATTGCCGCTTTCTTGTAGGATGCCTTTTGCGAAAGCCTGCCCGTTTTCTGGACGGAACGTATTGTAAAGGGTGTCGGCCGTTTCAGCTTCTACCCGATTGGCTGAAGCTGTTGCAGTTCCCACAACTGTGATGTTATAAGTTTCCGTTTGGCTTCCGAGAGAACATTTTACGGTTGCAACACCGGCTTTCATTGCGATAACTGCTCCGTTGTCTACAGTTACAATGTCTTTGCCGGATTCTACACTCCAAACCAATTGGGATGAAGCGGATGAAGGTGCAACAGTATAGCTGAGGTTGTGTTTTCCGATAGTCAATGTAATATCTTTGTCTGCTTCGTCGACAGATAGTGTTACATTACTTTCCAATGATCTATGTAGATCAATATAATATAGACCGCCTACGGTTTTTGTTGTCCCGGATTTTCCTCCGACGCGGAACAGTACATATAGATTGTGTATTCCACCTGTTGGGTTGATAGCAATTTTATGATTTTCCCAGCGGCTCCACAGACCATCTTCAGCATACCAATGCTGATAGCTGCCCAGAAATTTACCACCGGAAAGTTCTGTCACATTTCGAGGAGAAGATTCATCTACATTGCTTCCTGCATTAAAGAAGGAATCAAAACGTGTTGTTTCATTCCTGTCAATCCAGAATTCAACGATTGCCCCTCTTGGAACATTACGAACAAAGGTCAGAGAATCTGAAAGGGTTCCAAAATCAATATTTTCAAATTTTAAGAAACAGTTGTTCCACGCATAATTAACTCCTTGCGTTACACCATTTTCAGCAGGTATCTCAAAGTTTGTACCTGAATTCATAATCTGAATCTTGTTGGTTGCTCCCCAATAATAATAATCATGCATCACATTGGCATCTTTAGCCCATATCCGGTGCAGATCAGTTGTCTGGGAATTGATGCTTCCGACAAAAAGGAAACTCAATAATCCTATGGCAAAGTTTCTTTGTAAATAATTTTTTTTCATAACAATTAAATTTAAGAATCAACATTAAGTAAAAACTCCTATTGTTTTGTAAAGATGATATAGTTGCCTCCTATGTATTTTCCACTTCCGGATACACCACCTCCGACGAGCTTCATTTTTATTTTTAATGTTCCGGCGGCAGCTACATCAATAGTGCCCAGATCAATTGTTCGCATCACTTCAGTTCCTGTTGTAGATTGATTTTGACTTGCTCCCAAAGCAACTTCAACACCTTGCGGATTGACATAGTAGAATTGAGCTTCGCCTCTGTTAGTTTTGGATACTTTATAATTTACTGTGACATTGTATTTTCCGGGAAAAGGAATGCTCATGTTGTAGATCACATAGTCGTTCAAAGCAGTCATGATCATCACAGAGCTATTGCCGTTTTCAGGATCAGGATTGCCGTTTCCAAACACATTAACCTGAATGTTTTCATTCGATTTTTCAAGAGTTGTATGGAAATCTTCAAATTCCAAACGGATAGGATCACCTGAATCTCCCGGATATGTCACATCATTGTTTGTGATAGACGTAACTTCGAGTTGAGCTGTACCTTGTGCGTTAAAAGTGACATGGCAGATCATTGCATCATTTTCTGTTTTTCCATACACAACGATTGTTCCCGTAGAGTTGGGAGTTCCTGTTGCATCAACTATCAGTTTGCTGCCAACCAATGTTTCTGTATATGTTGCAACTTCCTGATCTGCAAAAATTACTTGTTTCTCAACATCTTTATATTCTTGTATCCAATAGGCTTTTGCAGGAGAGGTGTTTTCATACATGTTTATATTCAATCCATTAGTGTTCAAAGAGCTTCCTGTAAATTTCCCTTTAAAGGCATATGTGAACACTTGTGTATCGTCTAAAGTCACGTCTTGCACTAAATATGTCTTAGAGTTATCGAGCCAGCGTAACGGATAGTCTGTCGGGGGCACAACAAGGCTTCTTCCACCGGCTGTTGCAATCACAAATGCAGAACTCTTGTCGTCGTTTGTATACATCCAGATATATGGAGCCATTTCCGATTTCCATTGTGAAGCGTCTGCGCTATCCCATCCTTGTCCTAGAAATACAGGACGCACCAAGTTGTCCGTAAGAGCTTTCACGCGTGATCCTTTTCTCCATTTATTTAAATTTCCAAACAAATTGATTCCATCTTCACTCCAGTCGGTTGGTAATTTATAGGCTTTGACATCACGGCCACTCAATATAGCATACAATTCATCAGCCTTGGCTGTCGGATCACCTCCCGATCCCAGATAAATAGCGTTCAAAGGCAAGTGTCCGAAATGGATTCCTATTCCGTCAATAGGTTTGTTTGTTCCTGTGATGGTCATCCATCCGTTATCGGGCAAGTGGATAAGTTCCGTCATACGGTCTCCCGGATTTGGGTATATGTCTAATTCGCTGGTTACTTTTATTTCATAACTGGGGTTGTTACCTACAACCTCGTTCATCATTTTACGAGTCAATACATTTTTTCTGTAGACATTGTCACTCGGATGAGAATAGGTGGTTTCATCCAGATTTTGCCAATATTGAGTCAAGTCCACCGCCTGATGTTTGAGGTGGTATTCATTAATCATTGTTTGAAGCATGCCTTCCTTTGCAGTCTGGATATCAGGATTTGCCAGATCATTTCCTTTATTGTGTCCACCACCACTGTTGCTGTACCATAATCCAAGTTTGAATCCTTCGCTACTTATTTTGTTGGCAAATTGTTTCATATCGGGGATACCCGGAGTGTTGGATGTGATGGGGTCACGTGATGTTCCATTGTCTGTGATCCATTTACCGTCAGTGGTTGAATTGTTCCAACCATCATCTATCAGAATAATATCATATCCGGCTCTTTTTGCTTTTGGAAAAACCACTGTATCGAAATAATCAACAGTTCTTAACCCTTTATTGAACCAATCCCAATCGTTCACCATCAGAGATGTGGTGGTGTCGTGGAAACGGAATCTTTTTCTAAAATGTTCTTCTACAGCCATTTTTCCATCCACAATGTTACCTTTGAATGCAGTTAAGTTCACAGCTATATATTCAAACTCTTCACCGGGAAAAAGCACTAATTGAAGAGATTCCTGACAGGTATAAACTTTCACTTGGTTCGGAGAGCCTGAAGCCCATGCAGAAATTGAAGCAAAAGGTCTTAATTCATAATAATAGCTGGGAGTTTCTTGTTTTTCCGGAACTTCTGGTCCATATTGGGTTTTCCAGTTCACTTCAGGTGCTATATACCAGCCTTGGTTGGTGTCATAGAGATTGACGAGGCATTTGGGTACGTCATTCGCTTTGTTTGATAGCGAAGCTTCTTCCATATTACCCGATGTGCTTAGCCATTTACTGTTTGTTACATAATGAATATTGTGAGGATTGTTGGGAAGATCGAGGCTGATAACGTCGGATCGTTCAATCATTAGCTTAGAGTCTAAGCTCTTATTTTTAATAAAAGCCTGATAGCGTAAACCCGATCTGCCATCGAATATCTCAAATTCTAGCCTGACTTCGATGTTTTGCTTTTCTATGCTGACAGCCAGTTTTTTACCTAGAATAATATTATTGAGAGTTTTTGACATGGATATATTTTCCACTTTATGGGTTTTGTATGACCAATCGCCATCTGTCGCTTTATAGTCAAAAGAAATAGGGGCAGTGTTCTTGTTTGTCGAAATATATTGTCCTGCATAGTCAAAGAGCAGGCTATTATCGCCAATATAATTCACGCCGGCTTCTTTGTTGTAGAATTGTTTGAGCTTGATTCCGCTTCCTTGTGTATATTCGACTTCAAACAATACAACATCATTCTCTAATATCCATGTTTTGTCATTTGTACCACCTGTTTCCGTAATTACAGACTCGGCAGCATGCATTTTGCTTATTCCAACTATTTGCAGTAGGATGATTATATATATTGAGATATATTTTAATGTTTTCATCTTATTAGAGTTACTGGTTTACAATTAGTTTATATTCGAAGGTTGCCTGCGAGTCGAGCTTTATTTTTATGATATACGTTCCTGCTGACTGTGGAGCTCTCACTTTTCCCTGAGTGTTTATTTTTTCGGAGATAATCTTTTTGCCTGCAATATCATAAATTTCGATAGATGCATGTCCGGAAGCATTGGCGGAACTTAGGTCAATATTGATTGACTGACCGCGCATAACCGGATTAGGATATACTTGTATGCCTGATACCACAGTATTGTTGATGTTCGATGTATAACCGTGCTGATAAGCCCCGATAGATACTTTCTGATCTGATGTGCGGGCTTTGTCGCCTAAATCCGTGTCTAAGCTTTCCGGCAGATACAGGATGTTTCCTGCATTCGCAAGAGGGGATGCCGATGAGAGTTTGTAGTTATCTTCAGAGGCATTGAGGAAGCCTATTTCTGAGATATTATTCAGTAAGATACATGATTCATTGGATGCGATATATGATGTTTCCACAGCGGAATAACCATAATACCCTGTTCCGGAAGATTTATCTTCTTCGCCGGAAGATTTCAGGTTTCCTGCTATGATCGTGTTGTATAGTTTGACGGCAGAAGAGGCATCTACGGCAGAAGAGGTTGTTGTTGAACTTTCCAGAACATTCTTTACGATTGTATTATTTAACAGAACAACATTTCCTGTTGCATATACACCACTACCTGTAGCCGAATGGTTTTGGGTTATCAAACATCCTTCGATCCGGCTTCCTGCAAGTGCAAAAATGCCTCCACCTTTACCGTCTTCGGTTGTTGCATCATAATATCTGACACCTCTGATTCTGTTATATTGCCATACATTGACTTTTTGGATATCTTCATTTTCGAAATTGACATACCATGTAGCAGCCATTCCGTTTTCGCTGGCAGAAGTGGATGACCAATATTTTTTCCCTGCCAAGGATGTTTTTCCATTAGCCAATAAAGATGCTTCTACGGCGTCGTATACTTTTGTTTTTTGAAATATACCATTTCCTTTTAACTCGAGGAATAGAGCCCATTCTCCGGCAGAGGGCAGATACCATCCTGTTTTATTTGCGCCCTTGTAGGATTGGATTGCTTGAGCAGCTCTTGATTTTGTTAGTAAAGCTGTATTTATTCTACCATTCATGTCTAGAATGGCATTTTCAATGTCATTTATTTGTGTACTGGATTCTTGATAGATTTGATAATTGCGTCCATAATCTTCTTCCGCAATCACCCATGCTCTTTTAGCATCTTTATCTACGAGAAATACAACACCTCCTTCTTGTGCAATATAATCTCCCACAGCAGGTAAAGTGGCATAATTATCTTTTATTATACAGCGTCTTACAATGCCATTATTGTTGAGATAAACACCTGCTCCCGATTGGGAACTTCCGTTTTGGATAACAAAACCATCCCACACGGTTGTAGTTGTAAAACTTGCTTTTTGGGTCAATACTCTGAAATTGGAACTACCATCCAAAATACATAGATTTTCATTTGTTCCCGGCAATTTGCGTTGACTCAATTGTGTTTCGTTTCCGGAGAAACCTCCAAAAACAGAGACTCCTTCTTTCATGAAAAAGCCTCCTTTATAAGTTCCCGCAGCAACCCAAATCACATCGCCTGATTGTGCGTTGTCTATCGTTTCCTGGAGCTTATTGGAAGCTTCCTCCCAGGAAGTACCGTTTTTAGAGCCACTACCTGTTTCGGTGATAAAAAAGGTTTGTTGTGAAAATATAGCCTGACTGATGATAATGGCTATGATCGTTAAAAATGTTCTCATACGTATAAGATTTTGGTTTATTGTTTCTGTTTTGTATGCACACTGATTTTATCAGCAAACTTCATTTTAATTGAGAGATATAAAGTATTAGTTTTTTCATTTAGGCATTGTTTAAGGGTTTGTATTTGTTTATTAGTTGCGATACACAAGATAAACTCATGCATCGCAACCAAAATTTATGATATATTATTCATTAGAAAATGAGTAAGGATAATCGTTCTTATTTGTACCTCGTGAGAGGTTTGGCTTTTCACTCATTTCGAATTGAATCTTAGCACCTTTGATCAGAGACGAATGGTTGAAATAATTTTTTGAGTATTTTTTTCCATTATACGTCAGGTCTTGTATATATCTTCTATCAGTACTATTTGCGGAAGCAGAGATTTCAATTTTTTTACCGTTTTCCAAATTGATAGAAGCTTTTGTAAACAATGGAGATCCGATCACATATTCGTCGGAGCCGGGACATACAGAGTAGAAACCAAGTGCCGAGAGGACGTACCATGCAGATGTTTGACCATTGTCTTCATCTCCACAATAGCCATCGGGAGCAGGAGTATATAAACGATTCATGGCCTCCCGAACCCAATATTGAGTTTTCCAGGGTTGTCCGGCATAATTATATAGATAAATCATATGTTGAATAGGCTGGTTTCCGTGAGCGTATTGTCCCATGTTTATAACTTGCATTTCACGCATTTCATGTACCAGAAAACCATGAGTATCAGTTCCTTCTCCGAAAGTAGGAGGCATTGTAAAGACTGAGTCGAGCATTTGAACGAATGTTTTTTCATTGCCCATGAGATTGATCAAACCTTGAATGTCGTGAAAAACTGACCATGAATAGTGCCAGCTATTTCCTTCAGTGAAGGCATCCCACCATTTTTCAGGAACAAAATTGGCTTGGAATGTGCCATCGGCATTTCGGCCACTCATCAGATTGGAAGGTTTGTTGAAAAGGTTTTTATAATTAAATGCTCTTTCTTTGTATATTTTTATTTCAGATTCGGGTTTTCCTAATTTTTTACCCATCTGATAAATGCACCAGTCATTATAGGCATATTCGAGTGTGCGTGCAGCACTCTGACTGATATTGTAAGGTACATATCCCAATTTATTGTATTCAGCGTAACCTAGCCTGCCTGATGAATTAATTTTAGGATGCACATTGTTGGCATCGTGCAAGAGTCCTTCAAACATTTTTTCGGCATCGCCTTTTGTTATTCCTTTCAGATAAGCATCTGCTACGACAGAAGCAGAGTTGTTCCCAACCATGCAATCACGATGTCCGGGACTTGCCCATTCGGGATAGAATCCGCTTTCCAGATAAGAATTTAAGAATCCTTCTTGCATTTTATTTCCCATATCTGGATAGACAAGGTTGATAAAAGGCAACAAGCAACGGAAAGTATCCCAAAATCCGGTGTCAGTAAACATATAACCCGGAAGAACTTTGCCATTGTGTGGGCTGTAATGCATTATTTTTCCTTGAGCATCAACTTCGTGCAACATACGTGGGAACAATACACTCCGATATAAGCAAGAGTAGAATGTGCGGATTTGGTCAATATTGTCTGATTCGATTTCTACTTTTCCCAGAATTTCGTTCCATCTCTTTTTACCGAGTTCTTTTACCTGATCAAAAGAGTTATTTCCCAATTCGTGCAGATTCAATTCGGCTTGCTCAAAACTTATGAAAGAGGATGCAATCCGAGCGTGAACTTTCTCACCTTTTTTGGTAGAAAATCCAATGATGGCTCCGGCATGATTCTCTTTGGCTTCAAATTCATTCTTGCGGATATCGCTATTTTTTACCACAGCATTGTATGTAAAAGGTTTGTCAAATACAATGACAAAATAGTTTTTAAAATTATCGGGAACGCCTCCACTGTTTTTTGTCGTGTAGCCGATTATTTTATTTTGTTCAGGTATAATTTTTACGTAAGATCCTTTATCAAAAGCATCAATAATTATGTATGAATTATCATTTTCAGGAAATGTGAACCTGAACATTGCCGCTCTTTCCGTTGGTGTTATTTCTGTGGTGATATCATAGTCTGATAGATATGCGCTGTAATAATATGGTTTGGCTGTTTCGCTTTTGTGATTGAACCAACTAGCTCTTTTATCTTGATCGAAAACCACTTTGCCGGTAACAGGCATAATTGAAAACTGTCCGTAATCATTTATCCATGGGCTTGGTTGATGGGTTTGTTTGAATCCTTTGATTTTGTCGGAACTGTATGTGTATGTCCATCCTTCTCCCATATTTCCTGTTTGAGGTGTCCAGAAATTCATGCCCCAAGGCATTGCAATTGCAGGATAAGTGTTTCCGTTTGAAAGCTCAAATTTAGAGTCCGTTCCCATCAATGGATTTACATAATCCACATAATTATTGTTGGTATTTTGACCCGAAACCAGAACAAAAGATGAAAGAAGAACGAATAAAACTATTGATTTAAATTGATTCATAATGTTTCTCAAATAATTCTTTTTTACTATAAACTGTTTAATAGATCCAATTTTCCATCATCAATGAGCTTGATGATCAATTCCCCGAACAGCGTATTTTGCCAGGCAAACCATTCGCGAGTGAAGTTTTTAGGGTCATCCTTGTGGAATGATTCATGCATGAATCCTGTTCCGGCATCGGTTGACATGAGCATTTTGATACAATATTTGATTTCGTCATCATTCTGACTTGTGAAAGCTTTCATCATGATGCTCATAGGCCAAATCATGTCATAGCCTATGTGAGGACCTCCAATGCCTTCTCCGGCCTTTCCTTTAAAGAAATAAGGATTGTCTTCGCTCCAGACGAAGTTTCGTGTGTTTTGATAAATGGGATCGTTTATATCAACATCTCCCAGATAGGGCAGCGCTAAGAGACTGGGGACATTTGCATCGTCCATGAGGAGCTGATTGCCAAATCCATCTACTTCAAAGGCATAGATTTTTCCATATTTAGGATGGTTGTAAACTGCATATGTCTTTAGGGCCTGTTCGACTTCTCCGGCCAAATCTGTGCATTCTTTTGACAAATCTGTATTTTTATTCACTTTTGTAAGAATCTCAGAGGCTTTGCGCAAAGATGTTACAGCAAAGAAATTGGAAGGAACCAAGAACTGAAAAGTTGTGGCATCGTCAGATGGACGGAAGGCTGAAGCTATCAAACCTACAGGTTTCACAGGATTTCCCATTCCGTTGTTAGACATAGTATCCAATTGGCGTTCGGTTTTCCGTTGGAATGAATAAGGACCATGTCCATCTTTTTTCTGTTGTTCCTTGAATGTTTTAAGTATCATAGTGATAGCCTGCTTCCACTCTTCTCCGAAAATAGAAGTATCACCTGTCACTTTCCAATATTGATATGCCAAACGTAAGGGATAGCAAAGAGAATCTATTTCCCATTTGCGCTCATGCAATTCGAGTTTCATATCGGTTTTGTCGCTCATCCATTGGTGGTCAGGATTCGGATCATGCGGATCAAGGAAAGCATTTGCATAAGGATCCAGAATGATGCAGCGTAATTGGCGTAGGATTGTACCCCGAAGCATTTTTTTTAGCTTTTCATCTTTGCTGGCTAGCTGGATGTAAGGCCAGACCTGTGCTCCGGAATCGCGAAGCCACATTGCATGTATGTCTCCTGTGTAGACCAGTGTATCATCCTCTCCGTTTTCCATTGTATAATAGCGTACAGTGGTGTCCACTGTGTTCGGAAAAGTATTTTCGAACATCCAGCGCAATCGCGCATTTTTTAGTAATTGGGTCACCTCACGCACTTTTTTCTCAATGGCATCCGATTTGAATAGCCGGTCTTTAGGGCTGGGACGTTGAGATATATATACCTTTGCGTTATCTTTTTCTAAGGTGATTGAACTTGCTTTCTGAGCATAATCAATATTCACTTTCTGGGCAAAACTGCCGGGGCTATAAGCCAGTAAGGCAACAGTGCATAGCCCTGCTCCTAGAAAGCTGTTCCTTAATGATTTGGTTCCGGATTTCATGATATTAATTGATTTTGATTACTGAAATTTCATTTATATTTACAGTTTGTTCAGCCGGGCATACATTTCAACCATTGCAAATTGGGTCAATAGCCACTTGGATTCGTCTTTCGTCCGAGTTGTCCAATCTTTATTAAAAAGTCCGTTTTCTTCGCGCATATGATTCCACGCATAGTCGAGACTGAACTTAAAGGAATCGATGTATTTCTTATTTTTATCAATATTATATAATTCGATAAAGCCACGAGCCATCACAGCCGTAAACCAGATGTCATTATTTTTTGGTAAAAAAATCTTTTCACCGTTGTCTGTGCTATAATCATCAAAGAAATAACCATAGCACGATTGTGCTATGTCTTGAGCTTCTTTGAGATATGAACTGTCTTTGGTGAATTTATAGAGCAAAGCTGCGGCTTGCAACATCTGTCCGCTATTATATGCAAATTTCGTTTTATCTACTTTTCCACTTAAATTTATATTGTCATAAAACAAAAAGTCTTCTTTGTCTTGTAAGTTCGCTTTTGTCCATTCATAGAGCTGTTTACCTTTATGTAAATAAGAACTGTCGTTCGTTGCTTCGTACAATTTGAGCGCAAAAACAGAACCGGGAGCATTTGAACAAGCATTTTTACTGAATTTCTTTTGTTCGCACCAATATATCCCTCCTCCAAGTATCGAATCTGTGCCACTTTCTATGAAATCCCATGTGGTAGTAGCTCTGGAGAGATATTTCTTTTCTTTTGTGAGTAAATATAGATCCGTGAAATCAATGCCTATCCAGACATTGTCATCGTAGAAGCGGTCGGGAGTAGGAGTTTTTTCTATATAAGATGCATAGGCGTTGGGATGTCTTTTGGTGTCGAAATATAAATCTAAGCCGGGTATGATTTTGTTTTCAAGGACTTGTAGATATGAGGCGTCTTTGTTATTCTGATATATTGAAATTACGGCAGACAAACTTCCTGAAAAAGGCCAGAGATAAGAATACGGGTTTTGTGTGTCGTGATCACTGGCAAGGTAAGTGACCGTGTGTTTTTCATTATAAGGATAAGTTTCACGGAACAAAAAAGAATTGTCTGCGGAATATAGCTTGAAAATTGAATTTAATGTTATGTCTGCTCTGTCCAGATTTTTGTTCTCGGAATAGAGATTTTTTGCATTCAAGCAAAAAATGAATGAAAGAGATATGGATAGGAATGATGTAAAAAAATATGTTTTCATTAGGTACCGTTAGATAAATATTACGCATCGGACAAAAATAATGAAGATGGTTATATAAAAACAGCGATCTTTTATCTAAAAGGTGTCACATTTTTCATTATTGGTATTTGATTTGTCAGTATGGTTCAAAAGGTAGTTGTGCAAAGGGTTTTGGCTTCATGATTCATTTTTTGAGGGTGATTGTGCGATTGTATGCTGAATAGCATAACGGGAGTGTCAGATTTGTCCTTTTTGGTGTCTAAATTTACCGCACGGGAAATAAAGGCTTTTAATTATAATTCATTTGAATTATTTTTAGATTGTTTTTACCAATTCTAATTTTTTAATCATTCATAATGAAGAACACAAAATTGTCGTTATTCCTAATGGCTTCTTTTTTGGGAGTCTCTTTGTTCTCAAAATCTCAGGAAAAATCATTGCATTTTATTTCTACATCTCACTTGGACACTCAATGGAATTGGGATGTGAAGACTACAATAAATGAATATATTCCGAACACCATGCTTCAAAACTTTGCGTTGCTTGAAAAATATCCGACTTTTCAATTCAACTTTGAAGCTGCGATACACTACAAGTGGATGAAGGAATATTATCCGGATCAATATAATAAATTGAAGCAATACGTGCAGGATCAAAGATGGCACCTCAGTGGCGGAAGCATTAATGCCAGTGATGTGATGGTTCCTTCCGGTGAATCCATAATCAGAAATTTCTTGTATGGACAAACTTTCTATAAAAAAGAATTCGGACGGAAAGGTGGAACTGATTTCATGGTTCCGGATTGTTTTGGATTTCCATATTCTTTGCCTTCATTGGCCAAGCATTGTGGTGTGACAGGTTTTCATACTGCTAAGTTGGCATGGGGATCTGCATATAAATATGACGACTTGGCTCCATTTGGAATCTGGAAAGGTGTTGATGGTTCGGAAATATATGCAATTTTTAAAGGAGAGCCTTATGATTGGCATGAGGTTTACAATAAAGATATGTCTTATGACTCGGACATATTGAATGCTGCAACCACAAACCAATCAAACTATGGAGCACCATTTGTGTTCCGTTATGTTGGACCTCGTGGCGACAGAGGAGGTGCATTGCAGGATAATGCTCAAGTGACAGGTGAAAACACACCTTATTGGTTGCAAACGAGTGTAAACTCCGATGGGCCATTGAAAGTGCATCTTTCCACGCCGAGTGAAATATTTTCATTGCTCGATCAATATAAAAACGACAAATATTTTGTCTGGAATAATGAATTGCCCATGACAAAACATGGTGTGGGTTGCTATACATCGCATGCAATGATGAAATATTGGAACCGTAAAAATGAACTTTTGGCAGATGCTGCCGAAAAATCATCGGTGTTTGCCAGTTGGATTGGTGGCATTAATTACCCTTCCGATCAAATGCGAGATGCATGGACTACTCTTCTTTGGCATCACTTTCATGATGATTTGACAGGTACATCCATTCCGAGTGCATACACTTATTCATATAATGACGAGGTGTTGGTGAATCTGAATCTGTCCGAGGTGTTGAAAAATTCGATTGGTTCTGTTGCCAGAAAAATGGATACTCAAACGGCAGGGATTCCTCTGGTTGTTTATAATCCACTGTCCATAGAAAGAAAAGATGTGGTGGAAGCTACTGTTTCCGTGGATGCTAAAGTTGATAATATTAGGGTATTTGATAAAAACGGAACAGAAGTCTTGTCTCAAGTGCTGAGGTATGATGCATCTACCCAAAAGCTATATATTATTTTTGAGGCTACGGTGCCATCACTTGGTTATTCCGTATATGATCTTCGCCTCAATGAAGCCAGTTCTTTAGGATCAGACCTCTCAATATCAGGTCAAACCATTGAAAATAATAATTATAAGATAGAGATTGATACAAATGGAGATGTGAGTTCTGTATTGGATAAAGGGATGGGCATTAGCCTGTTGTCATCTCCAATACGTTTGGCAATGCTGAATGATGTATCGACCGAATACCCATCTTGGGAAATAATGTGGGACGATGTCAATGCAGCTCCAAAGGCTTATGTCGATGAAAATGTATCTATTTCGATAGAAGAAAACGGGCCTTTACGTGTGAGTCTGAAGATCAGTCGAACCAAGAATGGCTCCAAATTTGTTCAATACGTGCGTCTGATGCCTGCCGGAGTAAGTGGAAGAATAGATTTTGTGAATGAGGTCGATTGGCGTTCACGGGGAACTTTGCTGAAAGCAGAATTTCCATTGAGAGCCACAAACTCAACAGCCACTTACGATTTGTCATTGGGGGCAATCGAGAGAGGTGTCAACAAATCTAATTTGTATGAAGTAGCTGGTCATCAATGGGCTGATCAGATGCATTCGAGCGGACTTTACGGAGTTTCGATATTAAACGATTGCAAATATGGTTGGGATAAACCCAGCAACAGTATGTTACGTTTGACATTGATTCATACACCGAGTGTGGGCAGTGGATATGTTTATCAAAAAGATCAGGATTTGGGCTATAATAAATTCTCATATTCTTTTTATTCTCATCTGGCTGGCTGGAATGAAAAAACTCAATGGGAAGCATCTCGTTTGAATCAACCAATGCTCGCTTTTCGAGCTCCGAAACATGAGGGAAGTCTTGGAAAATCAGTCGATTTTGTTTCGATCAATACAGACAAAGTAGCAATAAAAGCATTGAAAAAAGCGGAAGAATCGGACGAAATTGTTGTGCGTGTATATGAATTGGTCGGAGAATCTCATCAAAATGTAAAAATAACTTTTCCATCTAATGTGATTGCCGCAAGAGAAATAAACGGAATTGAGGAAGAGGTAGGGCCTGTCAGCTTTGAAGGTGGTTCTCTATCATTTGATATAGATAAATTTCAACCAAAATCATTTGCAGTCAAATTGTCGGATACCGATGCCCAAAATGAGATTCAAACACCGAATTCAGAGATGTTAGACTTGGATTATAATATAGATGTTATGAGTCTGGATTCGAGAAAAAATAATGCGACATCGGGAGTTGCTTATGCATATCCTGCCGAATTATTGTCTGATACGATCTATTCTGACAATATAGGGTTTAAGATAGGTGGACGCAGCAACGGAAGTAAAAATGCAGTTTCCTGTGCAAGTCAGGAGATTACACTTCCTGCCGTGCAGAATGCAAAAAAAATATACATTCTTGCAGGGAGCAAAACAAAGACAGGTACAAAAGCAAATTTCACCTTAGATGGTGTAAACCATACGTTCAATATACCATACTATGCAGGAAATGTTGGTGAATGGGAAACCGAATACAATCTGGGAACCAGTTTCAGAAAAGAAAATGTAGCTTTCACTGCAACACATCGCCATAATGTTTCGGACAACAAAAATGATGCGTACGATTATATGTATATGTATAAATATTGTATTCCATTCAATGGAACTGCATCTAAACTCGTTTTGCCAGACAATCCGGATCTGTATGTTTTTGCAGTTACAATGTCTGACAATGAAAATGATGATGCTACGGCTGCATCTGAAATCGGTTCTCTGCCTGAAGATACCACTTTCTCTGACCAAGAGTCGACCTGTGCAACCAGATTGCTTCCGGCTTCCGTTTATGCATCGCACGACAACGGAGCATCAGAAAATGCTGATAAAGCGCTGGACTTGGATTTAGACACAAAGTGGTGTGTCACAAACAATAATACTCCATATCTTGAGCTGACATTTAACGAACCGGTCGATATTTGTCGTTGGTCAGTTCTGAATGCCGGAGCAGAAAATTTCAATTATATAACCAAATCTTTCCGATTGCAATATTATGTGAATAATATGTGGATCGATGCAGATGTTGTAGCAGATAATACCGAAAATAAAGTTATACGTCAGATAACGCCCATCAAAACACAAAAAGTGAGGTTGCAGATAAATAAAGGAGAGCAAAATGGAAATGTGACGCGTATTCTGGAATTTGCTGTTTATGGAGAAAACGGAAACTCTTCTATAGCGGATGATAAAATTTATGGTTCAGATGTTTTGAATGTCGAAGTATTTCCAAATCCTGTGAAAACGATATCTACTTTCAGATGCCGGATTGCTGAAAATGTGCCGATGGTGAAACTCGGAATATATAATTTATTAGGAAGTCTGGTTGATCTGAAAGAGTATTCAGTCGATTCGTCGAAGGGCAGTTTTGAGTTTTCATGGGATAGCACAGTTTTGAATGAGGGCATTTATTTATATAAAATTATGGCTTATGGAGACAATAGAATCATCACTTCCGGCATAAATAAACTAATAGTAAAAAGATGACCGGAATAATCTGATATAAATCAATTCCTTTTTTGTACCGGAAATACCATGAAAAAATACCTGTTTATAATATCAATACTTATTTGTAGTTGTCAGGCATTGTCAGCTTCATACGGACTATATAATCTGGAGAAATTAAATAATATGCTCTCAAACAATGCCATCTTGTGCATGCATCAAGATGCATTAGGATTTATGTGGTTCGGGACATATGACGGACTGAATTTGTTTGATGGCAAGAAGGTGACCACTTTCAGATATGAACTTAATAATCCGAACTCATTGTCTGGTAATAACATACATAACATTCAGAGCATAGGAAGTGATTATTTGTGGGTTGCAACACAAGTCGGATTAAATAAATTTTCCATAAAAGAACGAAAGGTTGTTGAGTCTTATCCCAAATACAAAAAAATAGAATTGATCACAACAGATAATATCAGCCGAAATACTTGGATTATCAGCAAAGACAATTGCATCGAATATTATGATTCTTTGAAAAGAACATTTCACGGAATTCCTTTCAATGTTAAGATCAGAGACATAAGATCTTTTTTTGTTGACACAGAGGGACGTTTATGTGTGGTGAAAAGTGATGGTAATTTACAGTTTTTGACGCTCGAAGAAAAAAAAGGAAAAGAAGCAAATCGATCATTATCAGTTAAAAATAGGAAGATTCACGATCGGAAAATCAGCCAGGTTTTTTACGAAGACGGATACATTTATTTCATAGATGAAGAAAATAATTTGTTTTTTTATGATAGTATCAAACAGCAGAAAATATGGTTGAGAAATATTTTGGATTTGGTGCAAAAATATGGAATAATCTCTTCTCTGGTATTTTTTCAGGACGATGTATTCATTGCATTTATGCGCAGTGGGCTCATTAAACTGAATATGTCCAATCACGATAAGCCGGAACCGATCAACATGACTATCGGAGTTTTCGGATTGCAAAAAGATAGGTTCCAGAATGCAATATGGGTTGGTACTGACGGCCGGGGAGTAGAGCTATATTATAGTGAGAAAGACAAGTTTAGTAATATTTTGTTTGAAAATTTACCCTTCACTGCTAGAAGGCCGATAAGATCGTTCTATACCGATGAAGAAAACACTCTTTGGATAGGAACAAAAGGTGATGGCATCATACGGATAAAGGATTATGATAAATTCAGCAATGTAAAAATCCCTTCAAGTAATATTCAACGGATCGTTTCACAATCAGGATATTATGAAAGTCCTGTATATTATTTCCTGAGAAGTAAATATAATAATGGAAATGATCTATGGATTGCCAGTGATGATGGTATTCTATATTATTCATACAAGGGCAAGAATATCAATAAATTAGAAAGTAATGATGCCAATTGTGTGATTGATAAGCCTCATATTTTCTGTGAAATTAATGATTCGGTATTGTGGGTGTCGGCGGCTGGCGGACTGTATAAAGTTGTTGTTGACAAAAAGAAGCACCCGTATAGGATCGTTAGCCGGCAGATATTTCCCTTTAAGAAAGATGGGATTGTCATCAATGACGAATATTATTCGATGATCTATGACGGTACGTCGAAGATTTTTTTGGGTAGTCGCAGAGGTTATGGTATTATCCGCTTGGATATTCACACTGGAAAATATGATTTCATCTCTATGGATGATGCTCAGAATAAAGGGCTTGGCGATGTAATATCCTTACACTTGGACAAAGACTCGACTTTATATATTGGTGCAGGATCGGGATTGACGCAGATAAAAATGCGGGATAAGATGAAAAACGAGATAAAGCAATTTAGTCGTCACAATGGGATCATCAATGACATGATACATGGCATATTAAAAGATGACAATGGCATAATCTGGCTGAGCACAAACAAGGGTTTGGTCAAATATAATCCTTTGAATGATTCTTTTTTCAATGTAAAATCACCTCAAATTGATGTCGCGGAATATTCCGACGATGCATATTGGTATTGCCCGATAACACACCGTTTGTTTTTTGGTGGTGTAAATGGACTTGTCTGGATTGAACCTAAGAATGGAGAGGGTGATTCATACTATAAACCTGATCTATTATTCACAGAATTGAATTATTTTGGAAATGAAAAAACATTATATGAGTATAATCAGGATTCATCGAAAGTTTTAGAATTGGAAGACAATCAAAATACGTTTCAGATTTCGTTTGCTGTCTTGGATTTTATTCATGGAGACAATTATGATTTTTCATATATTTTAGAAAATTATGACAGTGATTGGAATTCTCTACAAAAAGAATCCAAGATATATTTTACAAAATTGCCTCCGGGAAACTATACCTTAAAAGTGAGGTATAAGAGTGATGTCCTCTATGCAAATGATAATATATATACCCTGAGAATCAGAGTGCTGCCTCCTTGGTATTTATCGGTTGTAGCCTATATTGTATACGGTATTTTGTTCTTGATGCTTATGTTCCTGTTATTCTGTTATATACGGAAGAAAGTGAAGAAAAAACAAGAGTTATTGGCAAAACGAATAAAAGAAGAGCACAAAGAAAAGGCTTACGAATCCAAATTGCGCTTTTTTACAAATGTGACACATGAATTCTATACTCCATTGACATTGATAAATGGAGCTGTGGAACAAATCAAGAAAGAAGGAGAAGGTAATGAACGGATTGATAAATATATCAAAATTCTTCATAACAACACGCTAAATCTGAATGAATTGGTACAAGAAGTTCTTGATTACAGAAAGGTGGAAGAATCAGAAAATGTGCCGCAAGATCTTAAATATGTGTCGATTAGTAAATTGCTCCGTAATTTACTAAATTCATTTGCTGAAATAGCGGCACACAATGATATAAAACTATCGGCTGATGTTCAGGAAGATCTAAATTGGTATACCGATTCTGCGAGTTTGAAAAAAATTATCTCGAACTTAATATCCAATGCATTCAAATATACTCCTGTCGGAGGAGAGGTCAAAGTCTCTGTCGGAACTCATGAAGGCGAATTGAAGATCGTTGTTTATAATACAGGGCGTGGAATAGAACCGGACAAGATAAAAAAGATTTTTAACCGATACAGGATTTTGGAAGATACCAATGTGAATGCAAACAATCAGATGACAGCCCGTCATGGGTTAGGCTTATACATTTGTCATAGCATGACAAAACTTTTGCAGGGAGACATTAAGGTGGAAAGTGAAGTCGGAAGTTACACTCAGTTTACGGTTACTTTACCGGATCTTATGTCCGAAAAAAGGGAAGATACTATTATGGTGCGTCCAGATGTTGATGTCGTGAAAATTGCAGACAATAAACAAGAGGTGGAGGTAAGGGATGAAAAAATGATCAATATAGAATCTTTTGAAAGTACTCCAAATCTGGTACTGGTAATCGATGATAATCCCGAGATAGTCGAATTAGTCAGCGACATATTGTCTCGCGATTATTCTGTTCGAGGAGTGTATAGTGCTTCAGAAGCTTTTGCATTTTTGAAAACACAGACACCTTCGCTCATAATAACTGACATTATGATGCCGGAAATTGATGGACTGTCTTTCATAAAAACAGTAAGGGAAGATAAATACAATAAACATATTCCAATCATAGCTCTTTCTGCAAAGATAGAAGATCAGGACCAAATTAGAGGATATGAATTCGGGGCAGATGCTTATATAACCAAACCATTTTCTGCCGAGGTTCTTTTGTCAATTGTAAACCGTTTTCTAATCAACAGGGAAAATATAAAGGAATATTATGATACTGTTGAAAGTGCATTTGAATATAATCAGGGGAAACTGATGCATCAGAAAGACCGTGAATTTATAGAGACTCTGACCGAAATCTTAAATGAAAACATATCTAATACGAAGCTCGGACCTGATTTTGTTTCCGAGAAAATGAAAATATCGTCGCGAAACTTATATCGACAAGTGAAAAAAATTCTATCGGTTTCACCTACAGATTATATAAAAGATTATAAACTATTTTACGCTTCCAGACTTCTCATATCGACCAATCTGTCCATAAAGGAAATTATCTACAAAGTAGGAATTTCTAACAAATCATATTTTTATAGGGAGTTTGCCAAGAAGTATAATATGTCCCCCAAACAGTACAAAGATTCCACTAAAAATCAAGGCGATAATCCGGCGGGGACATAATGTACATAAAAGGTGTCACCATCGTACAATGTGAGTCATAATGTGCTTTTGGGTGTTTTTTTATTCATCTAATATGTCTAAAATTGCACTTGTGATTTTGAGTAAAAATCTTCAGATTTAATATTCTTAAAAAACATAATTTCTTAAATTAAAACAAATCTAATCATCATGAGAACAAGATTACAATTCTTTAAAAAATTGTTAATTGCGTTTGCTTGTATTATTCCTATTACAGCTCTGGGGCAGATAGAAATAAGTAATGAGGCTCAGTTGAGAGCAATAGCAAATGATTTAACAGGCGATTACAAACTTGTAAGTGACATAACCCTAACACAAGATTGGACCCCAATTGGAGATGATCTAAATCGTTTTACTGGAACTATTGATGGAAACGGAAAAACCATCTATGGACTTAAATTTTCAGACTCTTCAAAAAACGGAGCCGGATTCATAGGTGTTTCGGAAGGGGCAATAGTTGAAAATCTGAGAATCGTTGGTGCTCAGGTGCTTGGAGGACAGGATGTTGGTGGCATTGTTGGTCGGGCTTATGCGCCGACGACTGTAGAAAAATGTTACACATCAGGTTCTTTTGTTGGTTATGACCATATTGGTGGTATGATAGGTGGTTCAAAGCAATCGACCTCTGCTGGTGATATGAATCTAATCAAAGATTGTTTTTCTACGGCAGCCGTAATAAGTACAAGCTGGCAAGCCGGTGGTATGATCGGTGCAGCGGTAGACATTAACATAACCAATACTTATTTTGCAGGGGTTGCAACCTGTACAAGTGGACGCACAGGCGGTATTGCCGCTTTACCAGACGGTGGAACTACAAAAATAGAAAAATCAGTTTCGTTGGCTCCTTATCTGAAAGGTGATGAAGCAAACCGTGTGATGGGAAATGAGAATGGATATACAGTGAATCTAATTAGCAATTATTCATGGGAAAATACGCAGGTTTATGTAAAGGATGAATTATATGATGGAGGCGTGAGTGATGCAAGCGGATTGGATGGAGAACATAAAGATGCCGCAACACTTAAATCGACAAGCTTTTATACCAGCACTCTTGGCTGGAGCAGTAGTGTTTGGAAATTCGAAAATGGCAAATATCCAATATTTGCAGATCAATCATATCCTTTGAATGGTGACGCTATATATATCAGTGCATTTCCTGAGAGAGCTCTTCCGGGCAATACGCACCAAACAAATGTTCTTTCAGCTCTGGGTAGAACTGTCTCTTGTGCGAGTTCTAATCCTGCGATAGCTACAGTTGATGCAAATGGCTTGGTTTCATTTTTGGCTAATGGTACTACAACAATCACGTTCACAACTACAGGTGATAGCTACTCAAATGGTGCTACACTATCCTATAACCTCACAGTTCAGGGTATTTCTTATAATATAACAACTGAAGATGATTTGAGAAACATAAAATATGATCTGAATGGCGAATTTACTTTGATGAATAATATTACCCTTACTAAAGATTGGACTCCAATCGGAACATTCAAAGGAAAACTGAATGGTAATGGAAAGATTATCCACGGATTGAAAATCAGTGACAAGAATACTGGTTCCAGAGGACTTTTCAGTGAAACAGAAGGCGCTCAAATCACCAAATTAGGTATTGAACAAGCGAATATCGAAGGTAATGCAGATGTAGGTGCAATTGTTGGTAACATGAAAGGTGGTTCGATAGACCAATGCTATGTTACGAATTCATATATTGCAGGTCGTGACCATGTTGGATCCATTGTTGGAGCTATGCGTGCTTATGATGTTGTTATCGTGGAAGCTGATCCCGAAAATAACATTGAAGAAGTGAAGGAAAAAAGATACCCATCTGTTACTAATTGTCATTCCGGAGCACAAGTATACTCAAGAGAATATCAGGCTGGTGGTATATCCGGCATTATTTGTGGCGGAACAATCGAGAAGTGTTATTTCTCAGGAATCGTTCAATCTGTAAAAGGTAGAGTTGCAGGCATCGTTTCACTTGTTGACAGTGGTGACGATGGTCAAATCAAGAATAATCTGAATATGGCTGTTTCCGGCTATTGCAGTGAAAATACTTTCCGTATTGCAGATTGGGGAGGACATGGTCCTGAAAGTGGTAATTATAGCACAGTATTGACTAATAACTGGTCTAAACTGAAATCATATTTTGGAACAGACTATAAAAACTCAGCAGTGCAAGACGGTCAGAAAGATAATAACAGGAATGGTGGTAGTCTGACCGACGACAACAATGCTCGTACTCAAAATTTTTATACTGGTACATTAGGTTGGGACTTCTCAAACATTTGGAAATTCATTAGTGGAACAGACGGCAAATTGTATCCGGTCTTGGCTTGGCAATCAGCACCTCTTGTTTCACAAGTATATGGCATCCCTAGTCCGGCTTATCTGACATGGTATTCAGGTTCAATGGAAGCCATTGAATTAGATAAGATTATTCCTACTACAGGACAAACATTAACATATTCAATTACGACCGGAAGTAATTTGGTTGACTTGGATGGATCTTTGTTGTATGTAACAGAAAATACTCTGACTCAGGGTGGAGTGGCAACTATTGCAATCAATACGGATGCAAGTCTTTCATCAACGCTCGCAGTAGATAAATCTAGCTTTGATGTTGAGGTTATATTGCGTGATTCATATAATAATATTTCTTCGGCTAACGATCTATTGAATGTGAATAATAAACCGTTTGCAAAATTCAGATTGACACAAAATATTGATTTATCAAGTGTTGATTTTCCGGGAATTGGTTCAATCGATGTACCGTTCACAGGAGAATTTGACGGAAATGGTTTTGTAGTGAGCAATCCGACCATTAAAACAAATGGAGAAAGCAAAAAAGGATTCTTCAATGCCACTGATGGAGCCAAAATTCAGAAATTAGGCGTTCAGAATATTAAGTTTAATGGTCTGGCTACTAACAAAGGTGATGATATAGGTGGTTTGGTAGGTTCTTGTAAAAACACAACAATTGAAGAATGTTTTGTGATTGGAGAAATTGTAGGAAATGACCACGTCGGAGGTTTCGTCGGGGGAAATAGCGACAATGTGACAATTAAGAATTCATACGCAAACGTTACTGTTAATGCAGGACAACAAGCCGGAGGCTTCTTTGGTGTAACAGCCGGTTCTGTTACTGTAGAAAATAGTTATTTTACAGGAAGCATCAATGCAACCTCTCGTGGTTGGGCTGGAGGAATCATTGGCTTGATAGACAAAACAGGAGATATCAAACTTTCAGGATGTGTTTCTATCGGGGATATCTCAAGTGTTGAAGTTGCGGGTTATCACATAGCAGGAAACATGACAGACAATGGAGTGGCAAGAGGTACAGTATCTGTATTCTTGAAAAACTTATGCAATATTGAAGCTATTTTCAATACCAACGGAAATCAATGGGTTCTACCTGCTGTTGTGTCTGGTATAACAGAAGAAGCAACTCCGATGTTCCCAAGCAATTTGAAAAAACAATCTACTTATACAGCAATAGGTTGGGACTTTAACAATGTTTGGACAATTGATGAAGGAACCTCTTATCCTACATTGAAAAATGTGCATACTTCGGGTATCTCTCAACAAACTGTTAATAACGATAAATACACAGCTTATACTTCAAATAACAACATATATGTTTCGGGCATAGAAAATGAAGCTCTAGTTGTGGTTTATAATCTGAGTGGACAAATTGTTTCACAATCGGTGGTAGGCAATAATGTTGCAATACCGGTTTCTGCAAAAGGGGTATACCTATTACGTATCACAGAAAAAGGATCTATATCATTCGCAAAAGTTCTTTGCAAATAAACAGAAAAAGAGGTTAATAAATTAAGATAATTGTTATGGCAGCAAAGGCTGCCATAACAATTGTAGAGACATTCTTGTAAACAGAAATTTGAATATACGTATATGAAAAAAATAAAATGGTTTGGAATATTACTTCTTGTATTGTTTTCCTCATCGTTAACTGCTCAGAATAATTCTTTGGAAATAACAGGGCGTGTAACCGACAAAGAAGGTGAAATGATGATCGGTGTTGTCATTAAGGAGAAAGGTACAGCAACCGGAGCTCTGACAGATATTAATGGTACTTATAATATAAAGGTTTCATCGAACAGTGCTGTGCTGGTTGTTTGCTACATGGGCTATGAAACACAAGAGAAGAAAGTCTCAGGAACAGTCATGGACTTTGTTCTGCAAGAAAGTGTAAGTATGCTTGACGAAGTACAGGTTGTGGGCTATGGCGTTCAACGACGGGTTTCTGTTGTTGGTGCACAGTCTTCGATAAAGATGGAACATGTGAAGGCTCCTGTTTCTAACATCAGTAATGTCTTGGCAGGTCGTGTTTCCGGTTTGGTGGCCGTTCAAAGGTCAGGTGTTCCCGGAAAAGATGACTCCGACATTTGGATTCGTGGTATTTCGTCAATGACAAATACCAATCAGGGTCCTTTGGTGTTGGTCGATGGTATTGAACGTGACTATAAACAACTTGACCCTCAGGATATCGAATCCGTTACTGTCTTGAAAGATGCGTCATCGACTGCTGTGTACGGGGTAAGAGGTGGAAATGGAGTTATCATCATTACAACAAAGCCGGGTGCTATTAGTGAACCTAAATTTACGGTTGACTATTATGAAGGAATAACAATGTTAACAAAGATTCCTGAACTAGCCAATGGATACCAGTATATGGATGCTGCAAATGAAGCATATCGTAATACTTACGGAATGAACTATTATTCCGATAAATATATAGAGTACACCAAAATGGCAAATGGACTCATTCCTCATAATGGTGATCCGACAGTGAACAAATATCTTTATCCGAACGTAGATTGGATGGATGCATTGTACAATAAAATTGGACATAATCGTCGTGCAAACGTAAACATCAGGGGTGGTGCACCTAAGGCATCTTACTATGTTTCACTTTCCTACTATGATGAAAAAGGTTTGACAAAAACTGATCCTGCACAAAGTTTTAATACAGAGATCACTTATAACAGATATAACTTTCTTACTAATATCAACCTGAAAATAACTAAAAGAACAACCATCGATATTGGTGTTAACGGTTATTTTTCGAGTGGAAACTATCCTTTACAGGACTTGGATGATATTTTTGCCAAAGCAATGAATATTAATCCAGTGATGTATCCGGTTGAATATCCTGGTGGTTTGAATCCGGGATTTAGCCAGGTACAACGTGAATTGGACAATCCCTATGGAGAGCTAACCAAAAGAGGTTATAAGAATGAATATGAAACTCAGGTTAATTCAAATTTGAAACTTACTCAGGATTTAGATTTCTGGGACTGGAGTAAGGGTCTTAAACTAACGGCTTTAGTTGCATTTGATGTAACTGACAATCAATATTTAAATTATAAGGTTGGAGATTCGGGAAATACAACCTGGAAACCTTTCGGAACAAAAACGGATGGTGTATGGAATTCCGATGTGTTGGATGCAAATGGCAATATAATATTACAAGAGGCATTTCTTGGGTCTCCGAGTATGAATGTTTCATCTGATCGTAATTCTTATAGAACATTATATGCGGAAGGCTCACTCAATTATAACCGGACTTTCAATGCTTTACATAATGTAACCGGGCTTGTTGTAATGAATTTGCGAAATTACCGTGACCCCAATAATACTGCAATCTTAAAGCTATTACCATACAAACAAATGGGAATTTCAGGACGTTTAACGTATTCTTATGCAGATAGGTATTTAGCCGAAGTGAATGCCGGATACACAGGCTCGGAAAATTTTTCACCTGAAAACCGCATCGGATTCTTCCCTGCTGTGGCAGTAGGTTGGGTACCAAGTAATGAACCTTTCTGGAAAGACATGGCAAGTATTATTCCATTTATGAAAATAAGATATTCAAATGGTTTGGTTGGTAGCGATGTGCTTGATAATGATAATAGATTTGGATATGAATTAATGACAGGTAGTGCAAACGGTTATCCTATTTTTGGAACATCGGGTACAGTAAGCAGTGGCTTGGCTATCAGCAAATATGGATACAAGGCACGTTGGACAACAATACGCAAGCAGGATTTAGGGTTGGAAGTGAATTTTTTTAACAACAGCTTGTCAATGGTTTTTGATGTGTTCAAAGAAAGACGAAGCCACATATTTGTAGCGCGTGAAAATCTACCGGTTTATACCGGATTCGCACAATCCGTGTATGGCAATATCGGAGAAGTGGAGAATAAAGGTTTTGAAGCCTCATTCAATTATAACAAACAAGTTAATAAAGATCTTTTTGTTTCATTGCAAGGAAACTTCACGATGAACGAAGACAAGGTTCTTGAAGATGGGAAAGCCAGCTATCAGGATCAACCTTGGAGAAATAGTGTCGGTCATAACGTACTAGCTCGTTTCGGATACATCGCCGAAGGTTTATATACGAGTGAGCAGGAAATTGTTGATAGAAATATATCACAGTTCGGAGAAACCTATGCCGGGCAGTTAACAAAACCCGGAGATATCAAATATAAGGATATAAGCGGTGATGGACATATTGATGAGCAGGATATGACGGTTATCGGACGTGGCGATGTTCCTAAATATTATTATGGATTTGGGGGTGATATTCGCTACAAAAACTGGGGATTGGGAGTGTTGTTTCAAGGAACAGCCGATGCCGACAGAATGCTTAGCGGATCCGGAGTCTATCCATTTGTAAGCTCTTCAGGTG
>JBKECE010000149.1:0-1892 GCA_047974325.1 Dysgonomonas sp.
TAAACACATGAAACCCTCATGATCGCTTTCGCTCACCAAAGAAGATGAAAATGTTGTACCTTCGGGCATACAAACCCACTAAAAGGTACAATTATGGATAACGAAACAATTGAATTTGAACAAGTCGTAGCCAAAGGTTGTGGACTTGACGTACACAAAGAAACAGTTGTAGCAACTGTTTTCGGGACAGAGATAAAAAGGGAAACGCGAACGTTTTCTACATTTACGCGCTCTTTGAAAGAATTGAAAGAATGGATTTTATCCTTAGGTATTACCCATGTAGCGATGGAAAGTACGGGGATTTACTGGAAACCGGTGTTCAATATTCTGGAAGGTTCGGGTTTGACTATTTTAATTGTGAATGCCCGGCATATCAAATATGTACCGGGTCATAAAACCGACAAGAAAGACAGTGCATGGATTGCCAAATTGCTTTTGGCAGGGCTTCTCAAAGGAAGTTTCGTGCCGCCGGTGGAAATACGCCAATTGCGGGACATGACACGTTACCGGCGCAAATTACAAGGCGCAATCACGGCAGAGAAAAACCGGATGATAAAAATGCTTGAAGCCTCCAACATGAAATTATCTACGGTTTTGTCCAAGGTTCACGGAGTAAGCGGCACGCGTATTATCGATGCGTTGCTCGAAGGTCAAACAGATCCTGTTTATCTGGCTTCCCTTTGTCATGGTAAAGTAAAAGCCGAACAGCAGGACATTATTATGGCTTTGGAAGGCAACCTGACGGAACATCATAAATTTATGATACGGATTATCCGTCAGGACATCCGCCAGACAGAAACTTTGATAAAAGAGCTTGATGTGGAAATAGAAAAACAATTGTTGCCTTATGCTCAGGAAATAGCACTGTTAAGTCAGATTCCGGGAGTTGGGGAACAAACCGCAGGGGAATTGGTTTCTGAAATCGGTGTGGATATGGAAGTATTTCCTACCGACAAGCACATCAGTTCATGGGCAGGGGTGAGTCCCGGCAACAATGAGAGTGCCGGTAAAAAAAAAGCGGACGAACCACCCATGGAAGCAAACAGGTAAAAGCCATACTCACTGAAACAGCATGGGCGGCATCCCGAACAAAAAACACTTTTCTTAGTTCAAAATACAAGAAAATGGTAGGCAGACGAGGCAAAAAAAGAACTATTGTTGCAGTAGCACACGCCATCTTGGTCATAGCTTATCATTTGATAAAGGAGAAAACGGATTTTGTTGAACTTGGACCTAATTATATGGATCAGAAGAAACGGGAAGCTCAACTCAAATACTATCAAAAACGTATTGAAGAACTCGGAGCTGAGATACCCGAGAATACAAGTGCTTAAAAAAATGGCACATATCTCTAAGGTCGATTTTTACTGGAAAAGAGTTTAAATACTTTACTCCGAGCATGAAACTGACCTAAAACAGCTAAGAGGCAAAGATTGTGAACCAAACACGCGTATGAAATTTTAATTTCCTTAGCTGTATATAAATTAGCCCGAAATTAGCCCAATCCATTCTTTCGATATGAAAGGAGCAAGATCCTTTTTGCTTTCTAAGACCAAAACAATATAAATTAGTTACTCGAATGGGGTAAAACCCGTATTAATTTACATATGAAAATTTCGATTACCTAAAAATTTAGGGTTTGGGGTTAATATTAAACAAATTAATGCTGAACCGGAATCCAGAATATTTACGCAAAATCTCCTAAAGGAATATGAGTTGCTGATTGGGAGCGGACTGATCGATACCGGTAGATGCCTGGCTATTGCAAGTTGAGGGATGAGATAGAAGGGAAGAAACTGAGATGGTTCAAGAAAAAAGCCTGTCTTATATGTTGAGACAGACTTTTTTAGGAAGTGTTGTTAATTTAACAGTCTATTCAACTATCTCTTAAT
>JBKECE010000166.1:0-5432 GCA_047974325.1 Dysgonomonas sp.
TAAGACGAAATAAGACCTATTAAAATATGTTCAAATACTACCTGAAAGGTGGAGATTTAATATATTTTGATAGAGACGTTTTCGGCGCGCGTGTAACTTTGTGATATTGATTGAGAACTAAAACCGCTCTCCCCCATCGGGGGGCTTAAATAGCTTATTTGAATTGCGTCATTGTCCGGGAGATAATGTAGAGAAATATATCCTGATAGAAGTATTTTACTATTATTTTTTCGGCCTTCAGGAAGCGATGGCTTCCGGATCTGCTTCGGGCCTGGAGAAAAAAAGAAAATTCTGATAGTAAAAAAAGAAGCTGCCGGCACAAAACCGACAGCTCCAGATCTTCCGCATGAAAAGTTTTAATAGTATTTTTATAATCGCATTGCGAGCGTTATAGGATAGCAGCGGAAAGCCCGGAATGAAATGAGGACTTGAAACGGATAGCCTGGTCGTGAAACGGAACGCCCAAATATTACAAATACGTTTTAAACATCTGATTAAAAAGCGTTTTTTCTTCTAAAGTATCATCTTTCCACTCTTTCTCAATAAAACTTAATATATCATTCAGCGACTTTTTATCTATTTCGTCATTTTTTTTTCTTCTATCCATTTCTGTTTTTATTTTTTCGCATATTTCAAAATTCTCTGATTGTAATGCTTTTTGAAATTTCAGAGCTAATACAAGTAGTGGATATTTTATTGCATCTTCTAAATTTTCAGTTTTCATATTTATGTGGTTTTATTATATCTGTTTTGAACTTAGTTTGTGCCCTTTACCGTGAACATTAATTATTGCTATGTCCGGGTCATCTTTCAACAACTTACGGAGTTTTGTTATATATACATCCATCGTCCGGGCTTTGAAAACAGTATCCACTCCCCATATCAGAGATAAGGCTTCGCTACGTTCAAGTATATTATTGGCATGAAAACAAAGTAAGCTGAGTAATGCTCCCTCTTTATTTGTTAGCTTTATATCCTGCCCTTTGATTGAAAGAATATGGCTCTGCGTATTAAATACCGTATTACCAAATTGATAAACCATCTGTTTGTTCCCTTTAGGAACCGGGGCCGGGGCTTGGCACAGAATTGTATCAATCCGGAGTACAAGTTCCTGCATGGAAAACGGCTTAGTCATATAATCGTCAGCTCCGGCGCTAAAGACTTCCTTAATATCAGTGCATCCGTTTTTTATCAGCAAAATAACAGGAATATCCGGATTAACCGTGCGGATATCCTTTAATAAAGATATACCATCCTTTTTCGGCATTATCATATTCAGTATGCACAAATCATACCTGTTAGTCACAAATCCTTTATATCCGGCTTCACCATCCGCATACAGGTCTACTTTATAATCCTTCATTTGGAGATATTCACGAAGTAGTAGTCCTATATTTTCATCATCTTCGCATAATAATACTTTAAAATTCTTTCTCATTAGTCATCTCCTTTTTGGGGCTTTTCAACCGTCTCGTCAGGCAGATCTGCGTCCGGCTTCGAATTCTTCGTACTTACATTGGTTATTTCAATAAACTCATTAAAAATGCTTTGCATGCATAATTTAGCTTGTTGCTTAAAGTCGTATTGGCCTATGTAATCTGTATCTAAAAATTGGATGGTACATATATCGTACCATGTAAATTCTTTATCGAGAAGTGCTTCTATCTCCATTAATAAGATATCCGCTTCAAGCTCTTTATTATAAGCCCTGTAAAAGTCAAAAATCTTATGTTTTTTTATCTGAGCTAGATATCTCTTTTTTGTTTCATCGTCGAATGATAGTTTATATTCTTCGGCCATAGATTAAGTTTTTAATTGATGCTGTAAGTTAATTGTAAATGTATTGAAAATAATTTATTTTTGCAGTGTAATCCCCTTTAGTCCCTGTTAGCAATAACACACTAGAGGGTTCTGTTTTATATATGAGCGGGGAGCAATATTACCCCAATGGTATCTATTACCACCGATATCTTTCCTTATTAGCCTCAATAAAAGCATTTTTCAGGTCGTCGAACAAAGGCTTTTGCTTTTCAAAAAGCATATCTTCCGATATGATTGTCTTGATAATATTGATATTGCCTTGTCTTTCTCCAAAACAATAACCTTCTGAAGATGCTGCGACAAAACTGACTTTCTCTTCTTTGCTATCATCTTCAAAACAATGATAGACAGATTCAAAATCCTCATTTATAACTGCACCCATGAAACCCCATTCATTCTTGAAATAATATCTGATAATATCCTCATTTGAAATCAAAGCATCTTTTACAATACGCTCCCTGTATCTTCTGAAAAAATGCGGGGGATATATGGATATCATATTCATATCTAAAGTAAGAGAAGCGGCATAATTACCTTCTTTACGGATATAAATGCCATATATGCCCAGAATGGGCTTTTCCCAATCACTCCTTTTCATGGCTGTAAAAGTTGCTACAAATAAATTCTTTTTCCCCTCTGTTCTGCAATCGTAAGATTTAGTCAAAGGATAACGGCTGGCTCTCAAAACCGTTTTTTTAAAATCTTTATGGCAGCAGTCAAGTTTATTCCGGAGATTCCTCACATCTTCAATAAGTTCCCTATGAATCTCCTGTAAGGTCATTGTTGGTACTATCATTATTCGTATGCCTTTATATTATTCATAATATATTTCCCCTTTTCGAAACATTCATATGTTCCAGGTATTTATATAGTGTACCTCTCGATATCTTTAAAGCTGCTGCAATTTCGGAAATAGAATATTTATAATCTTCTCCATCTTTCTCCTGATACATCCCCTTCAGGACAATAGCTGTTTTCTTTGCCTCCCTCGATAAGCCTTTGGGCCTGCCGCCCAGTCTCCCGGCTTGCCGGGCTATTTCTTTGTTCGCTTCCTGGCGTTCCTTCCTGATGGATAACTCATACTCGGCCATGATGGAGAATAACATAAGCATCATCTTGCCCTGTGTCGTACCGGTATTTATATTTTCAGTCAGGGAAACGAAATTGACACCTCTTGCATCCAGTTCAGCAATGATCTTTATCAGGTCGAGCATTGAGCGGCCTAAACGGTCTAGTTTCCATACAACCAAAGTATCACCTTCAGTCAGGTTGCTTAATAGGTCTTCGAACTGTGGGCGTTCGGCCAACGCAGATACTTTTTCCTGTACAACTTTTTCGCAACCGAATTTCTTTAGTTCTTCAAGCTGCATCTTTAAAGATTGCTTTTTGGTCGATACACGAGCGTAACCGTAGATCATATATCTATTTTTGTAATTTATCGGTTATATATTCTTCTCTTAATTCCTCAAATTTGTTCCATGACTTTTTCCCGGCATTTCTAATTTTATAAAAATTACTTTGGCTTACAGCATCAAGCGACAAATCCCCAGATGCTTCCAAATATTCGCATAGTGCGTTCCTTAGTAACGTAGGAATATCTTTCCTTTTCTGCAAGAATTCACTTAAAGTAGCCCGGATAATGGGGGATTGCCTTATTAGATTTGCTTCGTGAAATATCTGCTCATGGTAGGATTCGACAATTTCCAAAGCTTTCAGGTACTCCGATTTTGTTATTTTGTCACCTAGTTCTGTCATAATAATTTCTGAATTTTGAAGACTTATAGTCTTCGGTTTTTATAAAATGAGGCTTACTGTTCTTCTTTATTTTTCCGTAACCGGTAATATTCCCGCTCCAGTTCCGAGAACAAAACGATTGTCGTTCCAAAAACGGTAAAACGTTCCCACAAGTGAGTAACTGGGTTTAACATATATTCCCGGTAGCCAAATATATAAATATTGTTTTCTATATCGGCTCGTTGCTGCCATTGACGCAGGACTTTCAGCGTTTTAAAAGGTTTTGTCACTGTACGGGAGACAGGGGTAATAACATCGATCTCCAGCTTGTAAGTATATTGGTCCTGTTTTTTATTCTCCGAAAGCATCTTCAAATTCCTGATTTATTTCTTTCAACGCATCGGTAACAACAGCCAAAATCATATTGCTGTCTTTATCTTCAAAATCAATAGTTTGTGATTCCATTAATGTCTTTACCTTAGACATGAGAGTTTCCTTCTCCTCTTCCGGCATTTCTATATATCGGAGATCATCTTTAATCCGGGAATAAACATATTCGTCCGGAGAAAATGACCGATCAGGAAGATTATTAATTCTCCATTGCACAGTTTTGTAGTCTTCGGGGTCTAATATATCTTTCAAGTCCATAATTTAAAATTTATGTGTTAATACATATGCAGATAATAACAATTTTTGTTCATCATTAAGTAATAGCCATCCACTACTCCAATTCCGCCCATTTCCGAATAAATCTATTTTTGCTGTTTCTAACAATTCTTTAGTTCCGGGAATAATATCAAATAGCAATTCCAGAGAATTATTATTAGCCATTAAATAGAATTGTCTTATCGTATGGCTTTCAAACGGAAATACCTCCCATCGGGACACTCCTTTAATCAAAGCCATTCTCAACGCTGTAGAATCATCATATTTATCAGGCTCCAGCTCGATGAGATAGTAGTTAAATATCTGCCGTATCACTTTTTCATCTATCCCCAGATAAAAGCCGGCTATATCTTTATTCATGGAGTACCACCTATCAATCAGATGTTTTATCTTTTCGGGCCCACTTTCGAAAAAGACACTTACAAATTCATTTTGTATTTGTTTTTTAGACATTTCGTGCCAATAATAAGGAACTTCTTTAGTAAAAGAATCTATCGTTTTACTGGCTTTCTCTATTTGTTCGTTTTCAAAGAATTTCATAATATTAATTTTACAGTACATAGAAAAAAGAAGTTCCAAAATCAAAAAATATATTATGATTTTCAGGAAAGAATTGTTTTAAAAACTCATAATCTGTTTTATCATGGGTATGATGGAGTGCCATTAGTATACTGATACTCCCATAATATTGTTCAACAGACAATAAATCATCTGTATCAAATATTTGCTTAGTTCCTGCGTTTGATTTTACAATTCTCATATTCTATCCTATTTATATTCTTTCTTCCAATCAGGGAAAACACTATCAGGGTTTATTTCCATACCAAAATCCGCTATTCTATTTATCAAATCATCAGACAAAGTTTCATTTGGTTTGATAAATTCATACCCGCTACAAGGTTTATTAATAGCCTCAATAGCTCTAATATCTGAATAAGGTTTACCAACAGAAGTAAAATCAACTAAAACAACAACTCTACATATTTGACCTTTCATGTAAAAGACTCTTGTTTCTAAAATATTCATATCTTTTTATTTAATATTTTTTCTTGTAATTATTACACCAGTTTTTTAGACTGGTTTTTTAGACCGATAAATATACAAAAAAAGGCGGTTCAAAAAACCTATACCTTATTTAGACGTACAATTATTGAATTATTAAAAAATCTACAGTTCAAATGTATATAAAAATATTTAAATATGCAAATATA
>JBKECE010000183.1:0-37232 GCA_047974325.1 Dysgonomonas sp.
ATGACTACAAGCATCATCACGGATATAGGATCGAGCATGATGCCAAGTGAAATTTTCAGATTCTCGGTAAAGTGCAACCAATCGTAGTTGAACACGATCAACGTCTGATAAGCATCATCGATTTTGGGAATCTGAAAGAAATATTGATATGCCGCAATGTATGAAACAACTGTCATCACACCGAGCGATAAAGTCCCTAACACTCCGCATACAACAGGTTTCATTTTTCCACCCAATAGTCCCAGAAAAAGGAACATGAATGCCGGCAGTACAAGTAATATTAACGTATAAGACATATTTTATATCGTTTATTTATTTTCTCTTCTATGAGTTTTTCAGGTCTGTGATATTTTCGTCAATATACACGCTCTTCACATTACGATATATGTTAATGATAATGGCAATAGCAACGGCGGTTTCGGCAGCCGCCACACCTATGGCAAACATCGTAAAGAAAAATCCCTCCATTTGGTTCGGATACAAATAGCGGTTGAATATCACAAAATTAAGGTCGGCAGCGTTCAGCATCAATTCAATACCGATCAGCACCATCAACATATTTTTACGTGAAAGGAATCCGTAAACTCCTGCAAAAAACATAATTGTACTCACCGCCAAATATGCTTCGATAGGCACAGTTCCTGACAAAAAATTGGTTATTGCATCAAACATTTCTTCTTCTTTTTTTAAATCCTACTTACCGTTTACGGGCAATCATTATGCCTCCGATTATACAAGCCAGCAACAACAAGCTAATAGCTTCGAAAGGCAGCATATACTGATACTTGTCCGTACCCATCAGTGCCAATCCTATTTTATTCATATCAATGTATTCAAAGTCTACATACTGATACACTTTATTCACATTATAGAATATAATATGCCCGCAAATACCCAATCCTACCAACGACAACAATCCGGCAACAATCATCCGTCCGGGTTTTTCAAACTTTACGTTTGCTCCGGGATGATTGGTCAGCAGTATGGAGAAAATGAACAAGACCATTATACCTCCTGCGTAAACAGCAACTTGCACCGCTGCCAGAAAGTGATAGTCGAGAAGCAAATAAATGCCTCCCGTCGACAAAAGAACAAACAGCAAATAAGTAGCTGATCTGATAATCTTTTGAGATGTTACAGCCAATATCGAAAACACGGAGATAATTGCTGCCAAAATGTAAAATATAATATGTTCTATCATAATCGGTGATTATACCTTATTCGTTCTATATTATTCTTTTATTTCTGAGTTTACATCACTTGCAGGTTGAGAAGCCACTTCTGCTTTGGGTTCTGCAACCGTCGGTTTTTCAGCAACCTTTTCAGGTGCAGGAGCAACAGGTGCTGCTTTTTTCTTTTCGCGCAATTTAGATCCGTCCCGATTCAGTCTCAAACGAAGTTTCTTGTGAGAAAAAACAGCTTGTTCAAAATCGTTGGAGAACACAATAGCATCCGACGGACAAGTGATGACACATAAATTACAAAATGTGCACATCCCCAGATCGTAATGATATTCGTCAAGAATTCTCTTCTTTTTGCCGTCTTCTGTTTCCACACTTTTGGAAACAACTTTGATTGTTCCGTTAGGGCAGTTCATCTGGCAGATAGAACACGCTGTGCAGGCATGTTCGTTGTTCTCGTCATGAGGCATGGTAAGTATTCCCTTGAAACGATCTGAAACAACCAAAGTTGCTCTGTTCTCAGGATACTGCTGCGTGATCTTTTTCGTAAAAAGCTCTTTCCATGTGACGGACAACCCCTTGAGCAAAGAGGCTATGCCCTTGAATAAGCCTGAAAAATATTGTGATACTGAACTCATCTTTTCTTGTTCTGTTTTTTTATATAGATTTCATAGCAACTGTAGCTATCATCAACACACTACTATTTTTAAAACGTTAATCCGTAAATAACTATAATTGTCATTATCACCAAATTCACCAGATTGATAGGAAGCATATACTTCCATTCCAGATTCAACAATTGGTCGATACGCAAACGAGGAAAAGTCCACCTCACCCACAAGCTAACAAAAATAAGTAAGCCTGTTTTTCCGAAAAACCAGATATAGGACGGAATAATGTTCATCACAGCATTAAATCCATCACAGTTTTCAAACTGGATCGGTTGCCATCCACCAAGAAACATGGTTGTTGCAATGGCAGCAATGATAAACATATTCAAGTATTCGGCCAGATAAAAGAATCCGAACTGCAATCCTGAATATTCAGTATGGTAACCGGCTGTCAATTCCGATTCAGCCTCAGGCAAGTCAAACGGTCCACGGTTTGTTTCGGCATGACCCGATGTGAGATATAATATGAAAGCTATGATTGCCGGAACATGACCTTTTATAAGATTCCATTGCGAAAAATATTCCTGTTGGTTCACAATCTCCGACAACTGCATCGTGCCTGTAAGCACAACCACCGTCATCAAAGCCATAGCTGCGGACAACTCATAACTGATAAACTGAGCACCGCTTCGCATTGCCCCAATCATCGAATATTTGTTGTTACTAGCCCATCCGGCCAGCAATACACCGATAATGCTCAATGACGACACAGCAATCAGGTAGAATACACCATTGTTGAAATCGACTACATGCAAACCACGTCCAAAAGGAATGGCTCCGAATGTAAGCATAGACGACACAATCATGAAGAAAGGCGCAAGATAGAACAGAAATTTATCAACATTGTCGATGTGGATAATTTCTTTCAGCAATATCTTGATCATATCGGCAATACTCTGCACGATACCATACTTACCTACACGGTTAGGACCTAAACGACATTGGAAGAATGCTGTGATCTTACGTTCCGCATAAATCAGGATAAGTGCTATTACGGCATAAGCCGACAGTAAAACAATACCGATCAGCACATACTCTATGAGCAAAGCCGCCCATTCAGGCATATTTGCCATGAGTATTTCGTCTAACCAAGTTGTAAATCTTGAGAGCTCAAACATATCTCTACTATTGTGATAAAATAATTAATCAAAAAAACTAACGGTCAATATCCGGAATAACATAATCCATAGATCCTCCGATGGCTATAAGGTCGGAAATCTTTTCTCCGGCACAGATCAGCGGCATAGCCGAAACCAATGCCATGGACGGAGAACGGAATTTCAGGCGGTAAGGAGTTTTGTCCCCTTTACTTTCAATGAATACGCCAAATTCGCCCCGTGCCGTTTCGAGACGTTGAAAATATTGTCCTTCAGGAAGTTTGATAATGGCTTTTGTTTTCGCCAGAAAATCTCCTTCCGGTATATTGTCTATCAGTTGTTCTATGATTTTCAATGATTCTTCTATTTCATCCAGACGAATCATATAACGGGCATAAGCATCGCACTCAGTGCGGACAATCTCTTTGAATTCCACTTTGTCGTAAAGACAATATGGAGCATGTTTACGCAAGTCGCACGACCAGTTGGATGCACGTCCCACAGGTCCGGTCACTGCATAAGACACGGCTTCTTCTTTAGTCATCATACCCAAACCTTTCATACGTCCCAATGCAATGACATTGCCCGAGAAAAGGCGGTGATATTCTTTCAATGCTTTTCTCATCACAGGGATGAAAGCATGCACGTCTTTCTGAAATTCAGGATAAATGTCATACATCACACCGCCTACCACATTGTAGTTGATGATAAGGCGTCCTCCTGAAGTTTTTTCAAATATGTCAAGAATGTCTTCGCGTTCGCGGAATCCATATATGAATGCAGTCGTAGAGCCCATGTCATTACACATACAAGCCCAAGCCACAAGGTGCGAGTCGATACGGTTCAGCTCGTCCATGATCATACGAATATAAAGAGCCCGTTCGGGCACTTCGATCTCACCTGCTTTTTCCACACACATACACAAGGCATGGCGGTTCATATTGGCAGACAGGTAATCGAGACGGTCTGTGAAGTGAAGTATTTGAGGATACATGAGATTTTCGCTCAGTTTTTCTATTCCTCTGTGGATGTATCCGCTGTGCACATCTATTTTTTTCACAATTTCTCCTTCGAGCGATGTGCGAAAATGCATCACACCGTGTGTGGAAGGGTGCTGCGGACCTATATTGATGATGTAATCTTCTTCTTCAAAAACGTTCACGGTCTTTTCTTGCAGACCTTGAGGTGTTTCAATGATGCAAGGTGCAATGTCCACTATTTCTTTGCTTTCCAGCGTTACCGGATTCAGCACGGGATCTGCATCATAATCTTTTCTCAATGGAAAACCTTTCCAATCGCTATTCAGGAAAAAGCGGCGCATATCCGGATTATTGATAAAACGAATACCCAGCAATGCGTATATTTCACGTTCATTCAGATGTGCTGTTTCCCACAAATCGGTCACCGAATAAAGCAATGGATTCACTCTGTCTGCAGTTGCTGTTTTGAGAACAATTTCCTGCGATAAGTCATGCGATGAAGAAAGCAGATACACCACACCAAGCGATTCGCCCCAGTCTTCACCAACCATCATGGCCAGATAGTCGAACGGCAGTTCGGCATGGTAGCGCAAAGTTTTGGCAAGATGATGTAGTTTGTCGGAGTCAACCGTAACGCGCAACTGTGTATGATCTTCAATGATAGCTTCAGGTACGGTTTTTAAGATTAATTCTTTTATATTTTCCATTGACAATTTTGATATGTATAAAAGGCAATCCTTATTTTTTCACTTTAAAAAGAAAGCGTTCCAATTTCACTTTACGTTGCAATTGCATCAATCCATAAAATAAAGATTCGGGACGAGGTGGACAACCGGGAATAAAAACATCGACAGGCATAAATTCGTCAATACCTTTCACCACATGATAGGAATCGACAAACGGACCTCCGGAGATAGCACAACTTCCCATTGCAACCACATATTTGGGCTCTGCCATCTGGTCATAGACACGCTTCAACAATGGAGCCATCTTGTGCACAATCGTGCCTGCAACAATGATAACATCGGCTTGGCGCGGACTGTTTCTTGTCACTTCCATCCCGAAACGGGCAAGGTCATGTCTGGCTGCCGCTGCCGACATAAATTCAATTCCGCAACAACTGGTTGCAAAGGCCAAAGGCCAGAGAGAATTAGAACGCCCCCAATTGATCAGGTCGTCGAGCTTGCCAACCACAACAGGAACTCCGTTTGCACGAAGTTCTTGCAGATATTCTTCCAACGATTCATTATCTTTAAAATCCTCGTTAGGTATACCTTTTATATAGACATTTTTTATTTCCATTCCAAAGCTCCTTTCTTCCAGGCATAGGCCAAACCCAAGCCCAATATTAACAAGAAAAACAAGATGCTAATCAGTCCCTGAGGTCCCAGATCCCTAACCACCGTAGCCCATGGAAACAGGAATACAGCTTCGACATCGAACATCAGGTATAATATTGCATACAAATAATAACCCACCCTGAATTGCATCCACGCGGTTCCATGAGTGGGAATACCACACTCATAAGCTTCACCTTTCTGTGCATTGAATGATCTGGGAGAGAGTAATATAGCGATGCTTAATCCGGCAACAACAAGTGTGAGACCGGTGATTAAAACTACTAAAAAAAGTGAATCCATTTCTATATCTTAAGAATTACTCAACTGCTTTATGTGTTCTCAGGTTCTAAAATTGACCCTTATATTGATAGTTCAGGATTGCAAAAAGTCGAATTCCGAATAATGCTGCAAAAATAAACTATTATTTTTTACGGACAAAGAAAACCATAACAAAAGTATCTGAATATCGAGGTTTAACATATTGAGCATTTGACGACAAGTATAACTGTTACACAAAGGCTCACCATTCCCCGAGAAAAGAAAAAGAGTTGCCCGATTTGGGCAACTCTCTGTCGATGATTTTCAATTCAATATTTTATATGCTTTAGCTCCTACTCGCACAATATGAACGCCTCTTCCATACAAGTCGATGATATCTTCATTGCCTGTTGTCTTACCACTATAAACAAGCCTTCCGGTGAGATTATAAATCGCAATAGGCAGACCAGACATGGTAGCCGGTATGTAGAGTTTTCCATCCTTAACATACAAGTTCAGATCATTATCAACCAAATTTTCAAATATATCCACATTTTGTTTCCGCGTAATGATTAGATTATTCACTCCCACATTCTGAGCAACTTTTACATATTCAATCTTAATGGCACGGGTGGTCTGCGTCAGATAGATCTCCGGTGTATTATAATAATTGCCAGACGAGTTCAATGTTCCGGTTCCGTTATCAAAGTCAGCGATAGGAAGTCCCCACGAAGCACCATCTACGCTTTCATACACATATAAGTGATTTTGGTTTACCCCCCATGCATTATTCGGTTTTATGGCGAATTGCATTAGATCAGGCTCTTCATCAAATTTCACTACCAGATTCTCATTGCTTTTCTTAAAAGCCAAATCTCCATTCGTATACGGATCGGAAGACACCTTCACGGTGAAGCCAATCGGCAGATCAGTTTGTTTCCATGGTCCTTTATAGAAAATCATAACATCCATATCTTCCGATGGTTCTATCGGAGCCACAGCTTCGCCTTTCTTATATTCTCCTGTCAGTGGAATGTCAACGGTTCCTATTTCATCGCTCGTCAGGCGTAGTGTTGCAGAATAACTGCCTTCCGTTCCTGCCAAGAACTGCACCGGCAAACGATAACCATTTATTGCATCAGCAGCACTGATAACAGATTGTTGAACCGAGAAATTAGATGTTTGCCCCGAAACACTTACACTAATAGGATTAGTCAGTAAAACACCACGCACCAACACTTCTTTGACTGACGGATTGATATTTTGTGTTTTTGTTCCGAAATTCAGATTGGTCGCCAATGTCGGAGTGAGTAATGCGGGAACAGTTGCCTTGTTCGGAACAATGAAACTGTTGTTCATATCATTGCCCCAAATATATTCGACCAAATCGGGATAATCGATAAATGGATTACGGTTGAACTGCATGCCAAAGACAGCATTGTTACGATCTATTTCCTTCTGGCTCACAGGATCGTCCCGGTGCCACTGCAACAGCATATTTAAAGCCCAATCTTTGAGAACAGGGTATGTGTTGTTGTTCAGCATTTTGAGTCCATCACCATTCCATCTGTTAGCATAGTCTTCATAGCAAGTTACCATGTAGAAATAGGTACGTGCAAAATCGCCTTTATACTCGTCGGCAGGCTCAAACGCCGTACCTGTATAGTCACTGCCATAAGTATTTTGTCCCAATTTGACTACACCGTTGTCATAAGTGGTGATTCCCACTTCGCCCAACGGCCAATTCGATTTTTTGCCGTTCGTATAAGAATCTGACGGATACAGGTTCAATATATCGTTGTTGCCGTCTCCATATTGGTCGGTAGTCAGATCTTGCCACCAGCTACGCGGCAAACAATGTTCACGTGCCATGCTGCTGCTGTTATATGTCACCCGATGCTCATTGGAATACATATCCCAATAATATCCGCCCGGATTCCAGTCGGTTTGTTTAAAGTAGACATCGCCCCAAAACTGAGCTGTATATGTATCGTATCCCATAGACACATGATCTCTTATTATCTGGTGCAATGCTGTCTTCAATTCTTCTTTTTTCTTACTGTCTATTTTGTCGTAGTATCCTGCCGGAGCTTGTGCCAATGCTTGTAAAGCGAAAATGCAAAGAAAAACAAGGAGTAGATTCTTTCTCATATAAATCGGTTTTTGATGGTTGTATCTATTCAAAGATACGAAAAACATATCCTATTTTGATTCTTTCTGTAAAGATTTAACCGAATCTAAGCCCAAAATGTGAATATTATTAAGAATTGAAAACAGTTTTTGTTCTTCCATTTTTCCAAATTCGGAGAATTTATAGGTCAACACAAAAAAATCGTATGCTATCTCCGAAATTATTCTACTTTTGCAATCATATTTATAATCAAAATATGGACTTTAAAGGACAGATAAACAACATAAGGAGAACTATCATGCGTGCGCTGACCAGAAATATCGGTAGTGCCAGCGCCAATCCGGACATTGCTCCCGGCATGGAAGTTAAAATAGAACGTGTGCTCATCAGCAGACCTAACAGCCGTCTGGGCAACCAAATACTGATAACACCTCTGGTGCAGGAAGTGGTGGATGCTTTTCCCGACTGCAAGGTAGACTTATTTGTGAGAGGCCGTTTGGCTCCCATACTGTTTGAAAATTATGCAAATGTAGATCGCATCATCAGGCTGCCGGGCAAACCGTTCAAAGAATTGATAGTATACTTGAAAGTTTGGATATCGCTCCGAAAATACCGTTACGATCTGGTCATCAATGTAGACAAGAGCTCATCTTCGGGACGGCTTTCCACACAGTTTGCAAAAGGCAGGTTCAAGTTTTTCTGTGACGCAGACGAAGATGCACCTGAAAGCAAGCTCAGAGATGACTACAAGCACATTGCCAAATTTCCGGTCTACAATCTCAGAGTATATCTGTCCAAACTTGGATTCAAAGAGAGTGACAAACCTGTTCCACTGCTCGATATCAAACTGAGTGCATCTGAAATTGCGAATGGCAAAGAAGTATTGGACAAGATGGTGGATAGCCGAAAAAAAACGATTTGCATCTATACTTTCGCCACCGGCAGCAAATGTTACACCCCATCGTGGTGGAAGCCCGTATACGAACGGCTCAAAACAGAATATGCCGAGAGATACAACATTTTGGAAGTGTTGCCTGCCGAAAATGTCTCCCAGATAGATTTTGATGCAATATCTTACTATAGCCGCGACATTCGCGAAATAGGGTCCGTCATAGCCAATGCAAAGGTTTTCATCAGAGCCGACAGCGGCATCATGCATCTGGCGAGTGCTGCAAAAACACCAACTGTCGGTCTGTTTTCAGGCGCAAACATAGCCCAATACCGTCCATACGGAAATCACAGCCTACCGATAGATACCAACACAACTGACGTGAACGGACTGATCGAAGCAATTGATACCATTCTGGCAGCGGCAAATTAAAACAAACAACAAAAACTTGTTTGTCCATACCTCAAATGACATACCAATATATGTTTCAAGCTGTTTTTGAATCACAGCATGCGGCTCTCAATATCTGCTCTAAGGTCATTTCCCCTGTTTTGAAAAGTTTCGATTTGTAGTCAATACCCAGTTTGTCCAAAAGCCTTGCAATATTGAACCCTGTTGCATAGAAATAGGTGGTCTTATCTGTCTCATATAACCATTGTGAATTTTGAAGTTTAAAGTCTCTGAAGTGAGCATAGGAGTGGAAGTTCGGATCGTATTCCATTAATTGCTCTTCAGGCTTTGCTGTTGCAAACTTGCGATATAAGCTATATTCTATATATCTAGCACTTCCTTCCAATGTTTCATACATGGCTTCAACACTCGCAATATCAAAATCCAGACTCGAGATAGATTTGCTTCGTCTCTGATCTCTCAGATCGAAAAAAGAGTGGATCAGCATTCTCGTCTCAAAACTATCCACAGAGGCTAATGCTAATAACAAAACACCATTTTCTTTATCAACATCTTGCCTGAATCCGGCATCCGATCTATATATCTGCTTCAATTTGTTCTGAGAAGTGAATGCTATTTTCTTTTCAAAATAATCCAGAAAGCTTTGATGTTTGAACTGAAAACCATGAAAATATTCATGAATTACCATCGTAGCCCATTCTTCCATAGAACTCACTCCGGGAATCATCTTTTGAGTGATCTCCACACTGCTGCAATTCATGAACGGTGATCTGTAATTATAGTCTGAGACACTGTCTCCTAAAATAATTCCCACCGACATGTGAAATGGAATACTATCCAAAAGGTTTGATCGATAGATTTTAAGTGTCGGAGTTTCAAAAATGAGATTTGTATCGAATATACTCAGAAATTTGCTCGTAGGATTTGCAACATAGCAATCGGTTTCCGTATAATAGACTAGCGGCACATCAAAAACCTTGTCATCAAAATCGTGCCACACACTGTCTGCTATATATGGTTTCAAGCCATATACGAACTCTATCCTATCAATTATCAGATCTTTCTCCGATTGTGATCTAAGCTCACAAAAAAACAGTAAAATAAAAGAAAGTAAAACTAATATTTTCCTTTTCATCACTTTTGTAGTCAGTTATGATGTTCAAATATATCATTAAATTTCTGCTTCTATTTAAGGATTCAGTAAAAAAACAATTAACTTAAAGAATAATTTTTTAACTTTACAAAACTTTTTTCTTTCAAAAAACTAACCCGCATGAACAAATTAGCAAAGCTAATAGTCATAATATCCATTGTGATTTTTACAGGATGTGATAAAGATGATGACAGCCTAGACCCGACTATCACAATCGAAACATCACATTTCACATTGGGAGCAAAAACAGACTTGACAGGCTATGTCAATTTTAGTACCACTGCAGATTGGACTACTTCAGCGATCAGTTATGAAGGCACAGAAGAAGGATGGTTGACAATCACCCCTGCAAGTGGCAGTGCGGGAGACAATCAGGAAATCACACTAACGGCTTCAGTCAATGCCAGCGAGGTCACAGATCGCACAGCTTATTTAACCATCAACTACGGAGGCAAAACCCATAAACTAACAATCACTCAATCTAATTTTGAAGACAAAGACATAACAGCCAAATTCGATCCCAAATTTGCAGCTACGCTGGAAGCTAAAAATTATATTCCTCATGCCAATAAAATTATGCTTTCGGATGTAGTAGACATTACATCTATTAACGTTGCCGGGACTTATGATAGCCGAGGGTCTTTGAGTTCTTTAGCCGGAATAGAATACTTTACGGCATTAACACATTTGGATTGTTCTTATAATCAACTTGCAACGTTGAATATTACTAAAAATACAGCGTTAACAGATTTGAGTTGTCATTACAATCGACTAACAGCATTGGATGTTACCAAGAATATAGCGTTAACACTGTTGAACTGTTCTCATAACCAATTAATGAGATTGGATGTTACTAAAAGTACAGCATTAACAGTTTTATGGTGTCCTTATAACGAACTAAAATCTTTGGATGTTACTAAAAATACAATGCTAACAGATTTGAGCTGTTCCTATAACCAATTAACAAATTTGGATGTTACTAAAAACACCGCATTAATAAATTTATATTGTTCTAACAATCTGATAAATACATTAAAAACTGCAAATACTGCATTAGTATTTTTGAAATGTTCTCATAACGAACTAAAATCTTTGGATATTACTAAAAATACAGCATTAACAGTTTTGGACTGTTTTGACAATCAACTAATATCTTTGGATATTACCAAAAATACGGAGTTAACATATTTGTGGTGCTATTACAACCAATTAACAGCATTGGATACTTCTAAGAATACAGCGTTAATATATCTGCATTGTTATTTAAACAATTTAATTAAATTGGATATTACTAATAATATGAGATTAACTGATTTATGGTGTTTTGATAATCCGGGAAACGGAACAAAATTTGTAGTAACAACTTGGGCAAGTTTCGATACATCTAATATTCTACCAAACTTCACCAATAGGAGTTGGTTATACAATGGCAATACAATATCGATCGAATATCAAAAATAAAAGCAGAATAAAATATTTTCGAATTTGTGTTTCATAGGATGAGTCGCAAGCTTTTTGCGTTTATCAAATCTATAAAATCATTATTCAATCAGTCTGCATTTCTTCTTGGCTTCAGTCAATGGCAAAGCATTGAAGTGCCACCATTCGCCACTCACAGTGAGAAAACCGGCATCCGTCATCACTCGCCGCAAGATTAAGCGGTTTTCCAATTGTTTCTTTGTCAGATAGCTTTTCTCATCCCTGATTCCGGCTTCTTTACCGAAAAAATCAAATTTTGTACCCATATCCAAAGGCGCACCCATAGAATCACACACTGTGAGATCTACGGCTATGCCATAGTTGTGCAGTCCTGTGCGTGCCGGATTTGCCAGATAGACTTTATATTTCGTGCCTTGCACTGCTGCATACATTCTTTTTTGCACAGACAATGGTCGTGCAGCATCATAGACAAGAAGACTCAGATTGGGATAATTTTTTTTCAGCAATTTCTGTGCGTGAAGCAATTTTTCGGCAGCAAGAGGATGTAAATAGGCATTCTCCAATGTATCGTAGAGGACTGTTTTCGTGAAATTATCCTTTGTTGCATATTTCAATTCAACACAGATCGTCGAATCCAATTCGGACACATTCACCAATCCGCAGTTAATCATCTTCTGTTCAATCAGCGATATTTTTCGCGATTCAGCTTTCTGAGGTTGACCGGAATCCGATTTACAGTTAATACACTCATTATCAACACCTTTCTTTTCTTTATTGCAAGAAAAAAGATAAGCTACTGATAAACAGCAAATAAGTACAAAAATAGTTCTCATTCGTCATCATTTCCAGATTATTTCATCGCATTGTATATCTCCTCTTGTATTCTTGTTCTGATATTCAAGGACATTAACTTTCGGTTGGAACGTTTTTCGTTCACCCTGTTTGATAAGAAAATATATATCAACTGGTTGTCCGGATCTACCCAGAAGCAAGTCCCTGTGAATCCAGTGTGTCCGTAGGTTGCCAAAGGTGTGCTGGGACTACATGGATTTGCATTGCTATTCCGCACGTCAGGCTTGTCAAAACCCAATCCACGGCGAGACATTCCACTCTTGGTGATAGTGAAAGCCCGGCAAGTTTGTTTAGACAAATATCGCTCGCCACCATATTCACCCTGATTGAGGAACATCTGACAAAGCTTTGCTATATCATTGGCATTGGAAAACAGTCCGGCATTACCCGAAATACCGCCCTGAAAAGCTGCTCCTTCGTCATGAACATAGCCTTGCAAGAGTTGTTTGCGAAGAAAATCATCTTTTTCGGTGGGAACAATATTATCCTTGACGAACTTATCCAATGGTTTATAAGTGGTAGTATAAGCACCCAACCTCTGATAGAAATTCTGCTGTAAGAATGAGTTGATGTCCATCTTACTGATATTCTCCACAGCTTCTTTTATCAACATAAAGTTCAGGCAGCTATATAAATATCCGGCTGATGGTCTAAGCTTGACATCGGCAATGCTTTGCAGGATTGTATCTTTATACGAATCGCTGGCATAGAGTTTATCTGCAATCTGTAACCCAAAACCTTTCTTAGGTGTAGTAGATATGAGGTTGGGATTAAATTTAAAATCTGTTCTTGCCCATGTATTTTTATCAAATTCGACTGAATAAAGAGAAGTCTGTTTCGTACTGAAAAGTTTGCCATCATAGCTATTTTCATCTATAGCAGCCATATAATAAGGCAAAAATGCAGGAAGCCCCGTTTCATGAAACAATGCCTGACGAAGTGTTATATTTTCCTTATCAGTACCTTTCAACACTGCAACATACTTGCTCAGTTTGTCGTTTTGTCCGATTTTGCCTTCATCAAATAATTTCATCACGGCAGGAACTGTAGCAACTGCTTTCGTCATAGATGCCAGATCGTATAAATTATCATTTGTGACAGCCTGTTTGGACGAATAAGAGAATGTTCCGAATGATGAATTGTAAAACACCACTCCGTCTTTTGCGATCAGCACCTGACAACCGGGATAAGCTTTTTGAGTGATACCCTCTTTGATCACACTCTCTATGCGAGCCAGCTTGGAAGACGGGATGCCCACTTCCTCTGGAATGCTGTAGCTCAACCTCTCTTTGACTGTTTTTAGCCCTGTACCTTCTTTATAAAGCCCATCCACCGAAACAGGTAGCTTCCCATTCACGGCATTTCCACCAAAGATTGCCTGCCCTGCATAATCATTTGAAAACTGAGTGTCTTCGTATGCAACATACACTCCATCCGCATCTTTAATGGTCGCGGTAAAATTTTTCATCTGATAAGGAGTAACAAAAAACACAAGGATGCTTTTCTTTCCATCACAAAGGGCTCGCAAGCTATCTTCAGAATACGCTTTATTGTCATGGATCGAAATGATAACAACATTGAAATCTGCCAACTGAGTCTTCAAAGCACCCAAATCTTTATCGGAAGATGCCGAAAAATCAGTCGTATTGGCATATTGACGAACCGTACGTTGAAATTTGTTGCCCTTGGGATTTCCCAATGAGATCACTGCAATATTCTTTTTGTCTAAAGCCTCCAGAGGAAGGATATTTTTTTCATTTTTCAGTAACGTAATCCCTTTCTCGTTCAATTTTCGGGTAATCCATTCAGCATTGGGTGTATTGAGTGCATCCAACAGATTTTTAGTTGCAATCTGAGGTTTTATCTGCAAGCCCAGAATATATTTCCATTTCAGTATTTTCCTACATTTTTCATTGATAAGATCCTCTGTCAAAATGGTATCTGCTATGGCTTTTTTTATAGCTGCAAATTCTTTTTCAGGAGAGATAGGTCCCAACAAAACATCATTTCCGGCCTTGAGCAAACGGATGCTCATATCCACTTCGTCAGAGATACCTTTCATAGCTAAGCCATCCGAGAAAATCAAACCCGTGAAGCCCATTTTGTCTTTCAACAAATCGGTGACGATTGCCTTTGACAAAGAGCTGGGTTCTCCGGAAGCATCGAGTGCCGGCACATTGAGATGTCCGATCATAACTCCTCCGAATCCGCTTTTTATATACTCCCGGAAAGGATAAAGTTCCACATCTTCCAACCTGTCACGATTGTGCTCGACCAGAGGCAAAGTATAGTGGGAATCTGTAGATGTGTCTCCATGGCCGGGAAAGTGTTTCGCGACAGATAAAACACCACCATCTTCCAAACCCTTTGCATACATTCTCGACAGCCGTGTCACAATTTTCGGTTCTTCGCCGTAAGAACGTAAGCCGATCACAGGATTTACAGAATTACTGTTCACATCAACATCAGGTGCATAGTTGATTTGAATACCCATTATTTTGCATTGGCGAGCCATTTCTTTTCCATAATAATAGAGTAATGAATCGTCTTGAACAGCTCCCAACATCATGTTTTTAGGAAAACGGGTAGTGTTATCAAGCCGCATAGACAAGCCCCATTCTCCATCGATGGATATCAGCAAGGGTGTTTTTGCTGCCGACTGGCACAGATTTGTCAGTTCGGCTTGGTTCAACGGTGTCCCTTTCAGGAATATGATTCCACCTATGTATTGATCATTCACATAACCCAGCAATTTTTTCTTGTTCGCATCTGTGTTTTCACCCGTAGTGATAGCTGTGATCAACTGCCCGATACGTTGGTCGGGTGTCAGGGAATTAAAAACAGAATCTACCCAAGCCGTCATTTTTTTCTGATCAACTTTTTTTTCCATAGTAGGTACAATTCCGATTTGTCCGAAACTATAAGAAAAGGAGCCTAAAGCCAATAACAGTAATACAAAATATTTCTTCACCTGTGTCAAATTCATTTTTTCACTTTATCGAGTTTCACGTCAATTTTATCCACATAAACACCATTTTTCCCAGTCTGAAAAATCAAGATATCTTTTCCATCCAAATTTTTTCTAACATCAGGTTTTTCCATGAAAGTATGTGAATGTCCGCCAATAATGATATCGACATATCTCGATTGTTCTGCCAGCACAGGATCTACAATATCTCCATCTACGTGCATCGTGTAGCCTATGTGAGAGAGGCAGATGATAAGGTCGCACCGTTCCTGTTCTTTGAGCATTTTGGCATATTTATTAACTGATTCTATGATCGGATTAAAAATCATTCCTTCATATTTTTCTTTCTGTACAAGCCCATCCGGATCAGCTCCAACACCAAGCACCCCAATCTTCAATCCATCTTTTTTAATTATGATATAAGGTTTTACAAGCCCTTTCAGCACGGTGTTTGAAAAATCGTAATTGCAATTCACAATCGGAAAATTCAGTTCACTTACAATCCGCTTCAATGTATCCAGACCATCATCAAATTCATGATTTCCCAAAGTGCCTGCATCATAACCGATCAGGTTCATCACTTTGGTTTCGACACGTCCGCCAAACATATTGAAATAGGGCGTTCCCTGAACAAAATCACCGGCATCGAACACCAAAACATTCTTATTTTCTTTTCTCACTTTATCTATATATGCCGCACGCCTGACAGCTCCACCCTTGTCCGGATATGTATTGTCTGTTGCGGGCAATGGCTCTATGCGACTGTGTGTATCATTTGTGCTCAAAAGCACAATGTTTTTCTGGGCAAATATTGTTCCTGATACAAAAAACAGAATGAATAAAATGATATATTTTGCTTTTAAATCCGTCAGTCTCATCTCACTTAATTTTTGATTGTTATTCTACCGTCCAAAACCGAATTTATTTGTTGACCAGCCTTTGTTTGTTCCTTTACATAGTCGATCATGTAGGTTCGAAGCAAAAGACCGAGAGGAGTCACTGAATCTTCTTTTTTCAGAGCTTCCATCCCATCGTTGCCTTCAGCCAGATAGTCAAGAGTGACCAGCGAATATGTCTTTTTCGGATCCACAGGTTGTCCGTTCACAGTTGCACTTAACAGTTTGCCATCTTTGGTGATTTCCAAATGAGCCGAAGATGAAATTCCTGCACCTCCCATTTTAGCATACGATTCAAAAACTTCGGTCAACACAGAGCCTTTCACCTTTACCAGCACAAGCGCATTATCGAAAGAATATATTTCATACATGTTCCCAAGCGTTATATTACCTTTTGCCAGATTAGCCCGGTGACCGTTAACATTCATCAGAGCCAAATCACAATGTCCTGAAGTGAATTTATCGCCAGCTTTCTCCATTGCATCGGAAGTCCAGTTTGTGAGCAAACTCTCACCTCGTCCCAAATTCATATCCTGAACAGCGACACCTATGACCTGATTCATTTCTTTATCTAACTGAGCCTTGTATCCATCTACCAACAATTGCATTGGCGTCACTGTTGCCGGATCATAGGTTGCATCCATCTCTGTTCTGATTCCGGTCATGGAGACAACGGCATAATGCTGCTTACAAGCCACAAACATGAATACAAGCAGCATAGAAGGCAAAATATACTTCTTCATATCAAACAAATGTTATTTTATAAAAATCAAAGATAAAGAAATATGCAGAAATATGCAGCCGATATTACATTAACGAAATATAAAATAGTGACCGGGAAGTATTGTTCATAAAAGAACTTCAAAAGTGCCATATAGCAACAATGCACAGCTATTTTATTTATTCACAAAAAGATGAAAGGTAAAAGGAATGTGTTTTTCAGGTAAGATTATAAGGAAAAAAGAATCTATAGCAATACTAACTGTACAATGAACATTTCTGCTCACAACTTAAGAAGTATTTTAATCCGGCTTTGCCGAGGATTATATATCAATTACTGCTTCCAATCCGATTCTGAATCTGAGATAAAATAGCTGCCATGTTTATCTTATTTTTTTATTTATACGAAAAAGAACATAGATCAATGTAAAAGCAATTAATGGACCCCAAAAACCACCAATGAAAACAGCTCCTTGCTCCGCTGCTCCGTTGTCGTCATTCGGATTATATCCTGTGCTTGTCTGATCTGTAGAAATGCCACTACTCATTGTATTGGTAGATGCATCGGCAAACGACTGTTCCCTGCCAATCGAAGAATTGACCAACTGATCTTTGGAGGCATCCCTCGAAATTCTATCGAATGTCGTAGCAGATGGCAATATTGCCGTAGGTGCTTCAGCAGACGAATTTGAAGCATATAGTATGTGGTTCGTATATATATCTTTCACGCCGTTTGTCCTTTTATTCTATATTATTACTTTAAAGATTTTGGTTTCTCCCAAAGTTTCGATTTTCACTAAATACACACCTTGTGAGACTGTGTAATAGTTGTTTATAGTGTATTCGAGGTTATTCACATTATCTTTATCAAAAACAACATGTCCTGTCGCATCATATAAGGTGATATGTTTCAAGAGTTTATTTGTAGATCGTATCAGTATACCATTTCTGGAATAAACATTGATTTCATTATATTCATCAGAATTACTATCAATAGAAGATCTTTTTGCATTGAAACGGATATAGAATCTATCTTCTATCGCCTGATCCGTATCTTTACTAAATGTGAATGATTTATCCTGACGCAAATCATATTCTTTATTCAACAGTTTGTCCATCAGCTTGATTTCTGAATAAGCAGTGAATGCATCAACTCCGTCAACAGAGAGTGTTGCTGTTCCTTTCTGACTGGTGCGGATACCGACCGGAATTGTGACATTATCAGTGTCGTCTCCAATGAGATTGATTTCTATAGCATCGGAATCGTTTGCTATTGTATATATTTCGGGTACACTTGCATCCGGTGAGAACAGTTTCTTAATATCTTCTCCCTCAAGATAGCTCAAAGATGCATTTTTGCGAACAACGATTATTGATTGACTGGTCACTTTATTCATTGCCAGATTTAGCCGAAGCAGATCATCTGGCTGTGCTGCATTTGATTTCATCCGACTGTTGACACTTCCCTGAGCCACTGAAATATTCTGGGGATTAAATGTCAGAGAGTTTCTACCGGGTTTTGTTTCCACAAAGAACGATTGCATGGGAGCAATATATTGTGTCAGCGTGTTGTCTGTTGTAGTTGAAATTCCATTCAAACCTGTCCACAACTCGTTGTCGCTGCCAGTTATATATGCATAGAATTTGCTTCCGTCCCATATCCTGTAATAGCTATAAATATTTGTGGCATTGTCTTCTGCAAATTTGGCAAAATTAATATGCGACATAAATGGATTGCCAACAATATTTGTCGATCCGGACACTACCGTTCTAGTGTCTATCCCTCCGGAATAAGATTCTTCAAAAATGAAGCGGAAACGATTGTCTTTCTGGCTTGCTGATAAATTTGCATGGCTGTTTATCCAACCTATACTATCAGGAATAGCAGCAACATTCCCTCTATTCAACGGTTCAGAAGCATTCAACCATTGCCCTGTATTTTTATCATGATAACTGTAAGACACATCATTGCCATTTGCCAGCCTTCTTGGAAATTTATACGGAGTTCCGGTAGGGAAGTTCGTGTCATCATAAGTCAGACCATTGCCCACTCCATTCAGCCACAAAGCAAAACCGCTACCCATAGGAAGAGATTCTTCCAATTTGGCAAAAGGAGTAGAAAAATTACCGATCACATAACCTGTACGTCCATCCGGATTACGGTTGTTCTGCATATTGAAATACATGATGTATGTTTTAGGCGAAATGGCATTAGACCAAGACATATCACCATGATAGTCGGCAGAATACATATAGCGAAGAGGTGCAGATGCCATATACCATCTGTTTCGGTCGGGTCTGAACTCCACAAAAGCTTTCCGATAGAGAAGTTTCTGAATCTGTCCGACTGATGCTCCATTCTTGAATGTTATATCACGGCAGGCATCGCCATCTATTAAGGTCGGATAGTTTGCTGCATTTTCAGGAATTTCAACATCTGTACACCAGAGAGGATATCCCGTTGCATTCCAGTTGAAGGTACTTTGCCAAGTGGTGTGATCTCCAAAGCTATTGCTCCCATTCCACTGAGCAAATGAAGGAGCCACATAAATATGCAATAACTGAGATTGTGCGGCTGAACTCAAACATACCGAATCTTTCTTAATGAAGTATTCATTATCACCGGTTTTTCCGCTAAACGAAACTTGTTTTGTTGTGCTGTTCAACTGCGTGAACAAATAGCCCTTTGATCGATCTGTCTCATCCTTGCTTTCAAACAGATAATACTTATAAACATCCGTACTCGGAGATGTGATTTGTACCGTAACAGGGCATTTGGAACAAGATGCATCGTAAGTCACCGGTACATTTACAGTCAAATTCTGCATTTTAACAACAAAAGGTCGTATAGAAAAACATCCACCGGACTCTGTTCCTCTGATATAATATGTGCCTGCTGTCACTTTATCCGGACTCGTTACCGGACTCAATCCTAAAGAATCCGAATAATATGTATAGGTAAGCGTTGACAAGCTCTTGGGTACAGTTGTCAGATTGTAAGTATCCGACGGACACACATTCGCCGATGAATAGCTGAGTGTAAAAGACGTATTATTTGCTTTCTTTATTCTTAGCCCTACATCCCGTGTAGAAGCTCCACACTCGTTATTGCTGGTTACATGGATAACAAAACTGCCATCAGCCGTTATATTGTTCTTTACCCGAAGTATGATCTTATCAAGATATTTTCCTGTTTTACCGAGAATTTGGTCTGCATCATTGTACTCAAAATAAGAACTGTAAGAATTATCCCAATACCAATAATATCCGACAGCACCCGGCGAAGGCGTTATTGTCAACAACTGTTTTGTATAATCACCGCAAGATGAACAAACGCAAATATCAGGAAATTGAGTTGTTGCAGTTGGTTGCGGACCATTTACCGATGTCACGATGGTACGGTTTACAGTTACATTTTCATTCCGGCACGGAGAATAAGCAGTGACTGCCACGCTGACAGGAGACTGCCCGTTGAATTTTATTTTTACGGAAGAGGATGCCGTGTCTCCTACAATCTGATTTCCCGAGCCTACATTCCATGCATAGATCGTACTAGCAGGCAAAGGTATATCGGAAAGAACAGAATAAGTGTAGTAATTTTCATAGATACAAACCTCGGAAGCACCTTCAATACGCACATTTCCGGCAAGAATAGCCTCTGGATTAAATTCTACCTGAAAAGGTTGATTCATGGTAATCTTATTACTTCCCGTTTCGGAAGACACCAAGGTATAATTCGTTGTTTTATTGATTCTCTGGGGTAAATAATAATGAGTGCTGTCTTTGACTGTCACAGATGTTAGTTCTCCATCTTCCCTGCGATATTCAAATTTCCACTCATTGTTGACCATTGTTCCATAAAATGAAACTTTCAGTAAAAAATCGGCATAAGTGGCTTCGGAACACACACTCAATGGAGAGGTAATCCGAACGTATGGAATGCTGGAGCTGCACGTAGTCAGCACCAAGAAGCAAGATGCATTGTCGAATGCAGACATTTCTTTAGCCACAACCAGTCTGAAATCACTATTTGCATATTCGTAACTGAAATTATAATCACTGTATAATTCTCCCGAGCTATTGATCACCGTACTCAACAAGGCCGGTTTTTCGTCCATATTTACCCATGCATCAGTTCCCTTTTCGGCCCTTTGCCATCGGTAATAATAAGGAACAGTAAGATTTCCTTCCACTTTTGCTTTCAACCTGATTTTACCTGACGGTACATCATTTCCATATTGCACTGAAGAGCTAATCCCTTTGAGCGGTGTGTAAACATAGAACTGAATATCGTCGATAGCCAAGTCGTTACCAGCTCCACCCTCGCCTCTATTTCTGAGGACTACAAATACATTATCCCGGGTTTCGGGCATCGTACAATACAATTTATAATTTCGCCAAACCATATAATCGGAATAAAATCCGGGAATATCACCGGTGTATCCCATATATAAAAGTTTCACTCCATTATACGTGCTACCAGCCGTGAAAGCATTTGCCTGACTTGCCGTAAAGCTCTCACCAGGATCAGATTCCCAGATTTCATACTGCACATTGATAGGCACATTATTGGCAGCACCCAATGGACTCAATATATTAGCCAACCAAAATGAGAATATGAAATCGGAACCATTACATAGTCCATTCACTTGCCGTTTATAAAACACTCCGGGTGTGAAAGCTGCATTAACAACCAGCATCAACCCATTGTGATAAGTTCCATCGGTGTCACCTGTATGGTCATAAGGATTCTGGGTGTCAGTGCTTTGCCCATACCATGCATCATCTGTTCTGCCCGTACCAGCCTTCACAGACAAAGCATACTCTCCATCAGCCAGACTGGGACCCGACGTTCCACATGATGGGCTGGATGCAAATCCTCTGAATGTATATGCACTACCAATAGATCCACGAGTAGATTGCAGCTCGCCTCTATAATAATTATATCTTGCAGGAAGAGCACAACTAGAGTTTCCGTAGCGACTATCAGTCCATGTTGTTGGAGCAGTACCGAAAGTTTCCGCAAATTTAAGTGTCCCCACAGTGGGAGCAGCAATAACATTCAGTGTGAGGCTTCCGATGCCTCCACCAAGAGTCAAATTATAAGTACCTGTAGTTGTATATATCGATGAAGATGTTGTGATCGAAAAAGAAAGAGAAAGAGAGTCCCGTTCAAAATGAGCCGATATACCCGTTGCTCCGGAAACAGCCACATCTGCATTGGCCATACCCCTGTTTATATTCTGATAAGGTATAATAAAACGTGCTGTCCCTTGCGGGATTGTCAACACATTTCTGCTTAATTGTATTCTTGAAGCGTCTGTGGAACTTGATGTCACTACATACAGGCGAAAACTAACTGTGCTACCACTGGTTTGCTTGAGTGTGATCGTTCTGGACGAACCATTATTTGTACTATAACCAGAAGTACCTGTGATCCTGATAATTTTACTGCTACCACTAGTAATTACCTGTGCAGTCAGAGCAGTACCGGAAGATGGCGTGGCGGATATAGTTTCACTTCCAGAAAAGGAATCTGTTTTTATATCAAAAGTATTAGTTCCCTGAATGATAGAATATTCACACGAATTGTTTGTAGTGCCTCCGTAATGAATTGTAAATGTAGCATGCGCCGAAGCTACGGAACAAAGTATATATACAACAAGTATCGCTGCCTTTTTTATTCCTGCAAAATTTATGAAAGACGGATAAGGAATCCTTTCGTCATAACGGTGTTTCTTTTTCTCCATATTGATTATAATAACCCAAAATAAACGACACAAAAGTATATGCCGGAACCTTTAAATTATGTCCCAAATTATGGGCGCGACAGTCATTCCCATAATTTGGGACAATAAATAAACCTCGCAAGCATCAATATGCACGTTTCTCAAACAGAAAACGACATCATCTCTCTTGCGAGGATTCAAATTAACCTAGCCTTCATATTGTAATACTTGTTTCTCTATTTACTATTGCCAACATATCAATGGCATCCGCCACTATCTTCCGTGCCAATACGGTTTTTTGTTCACGGCTCTCTTCTTTCAAAACCTTACGCACATAGTCGGGCGTACAACCATGCTTATTTGCTATAGCCGACAATTTCAGTTTACACAATTCATCTGCTGTAAATTTTTTTGTTCGCATTTTCAATACTTTTTATATATGATTTACTACATTTGTCATAAATACAAATACAAAATAATACAGAATTCCTGAAATAAACAAGCTAAAATACAGATTTTCTGAAATAATTTTATATGAATGGATAAGATCACTATAAACAGGCGATTTATAGACTCAGTAAGTAATATAATAAAAGCTAACCCTGCAGTAAACAAGAGTATTATTGCAGAATCGCTAGGTATTAGCAAAAGTAAATTTTCAGAAATTCTGAATTTTAGAATGAATGCTAATATTGATTTAATTGCAAAATTCTGTACTGTTTATAATGTGGATGCAAATTGGCTGCTGACAGGTAATAGCTACATACCTAAGTTCAAATTTGAAGATGAGATTGTATCGGCCAAAAATTCAAGAAGCACAACCCGGATGAACCTTCGCAAACATCTTCTCAAAACAATTCCAGAAACGATGGAGTACTATCCATACAATGCTGACGTTGTCTCCATTCCTATAGTCGAAATATCAGCATCAGCCAACACAGAATTTTTCAATGCTGAATGCCTTGACCGACTTGGCGAGATAGAATTTCCAACATCCATGTTGAAAAAAAAACACGGAAATTATTATTGCGGGCATGTGCATGGAGAATCTATGGCTCCCACACTTTTGCATCAGGATTATATCATATTATTACTGATCAATCCTGAAGAATGGATAAATATAAAGAACGATCACCTCTATTTTATTGTAGACCGTTGGGGAACGTCTTATATCAAACGTATTCAGAATAAATTCAGCGATCAAAACAAACTTGTGTGCACATCTGACAATGTGGATAAAAAGAATTTTCTCGATTTCGAAATATCAGCAGAAGACATAGCCAATGTATATCACATCGAGTGGCGTTTCACCCAAAATCTGACTAACGATAATGAAACCCTTCTCCAAAAAATTAACGATCGGATCGATAATTTAGAGAAAAGGCTGCGGTAATAGCAAAGCTGACCACCCAATTATCAAAAAGAAATATAAGATCTTGGAAAGAGACAATTCTATCTGTATTGATTTTCCTCAATGTATTTGGACGGAGAACATCCTTTCAATAAGCCGAAATTTCGGTAGAAAGAAGATCTGGATTCAAAGCCGCTCAACTCGGCTATTTCATCCATATTTTTCAAAGAATAGTTGGCTTGCTCCAGCAAAGAACAGGCATATTCTATTCGTCTTGCATTGATCAGTTTGGCATAACTCAAACCGTATTCTTTACTAAAAATCTGGGAAAGATGATGCTTCGGTATTTTAAGTTCTTGCGAAACGTCATCCAAAGTCAATTGCGCATTCAGATAAGGTTTGGTATCGAGATATACATCTATGCGCGACAAATATTCGTCCATCAGATCGTCCCGTATCGGAGTTTTTTGATAAGAATCTCCCGAGTGTTGTTTTTTTAAATACTCATCTTCATTTTTTCTTCTTGGAAGCGATATATTATTTTTTTCGGAAAACTTGCCGTCTATCCTTTGAATGAGGAGTATATAAACAAATAAAATAGCTCCAAGCATCCCTGAGAAGATAATAAACTCTGAATTCGTGGATGAAGTCATTTCTGCCCCTTTAAAAACCTTCGTAAAAGCCATGAAAATCATAAACATCGCAAGAGTAAACATGATCACAATGGCTCCGATCAGCGGAAACACTTGGTTGTCGCTTGAGGTATTCTCCATGCGCTTGTTACTAAACAAAGCCCATAAAGTATAACTGATCCATGACAAAGACATCAATCCATAAAGAACACTATAGTAGTTCACAGAATAATCTAACCTGAAACGTTCCCAGATCAGAAAGACGGCATACATTGGAATTCCAGCTAAAAAAGGAATCGCATGAAGCAAGATATGACCTCGAGACAAGGTATATCCCCTCAGTGTCTTTGTCACAAAATAGAGTAACGGCCCATACAACAAACCGAATGGTGCAGCTTTGTCAATATAAATATAAGAAAACGGAAACAATCTCACCGTGACTGCATGAAGCGAGTGAACTGCAATATAGAACAATAAAAACAAAAGAATCTTATCAAATTGATTTTCCAAACCAATTACCAAACAAAGATGAATGCAAATACCTGTCAGAATTATTATGGCTATGAACAAATAAAACATTTGTAGTGCTAAGCTAAACTGTAATATTCATCTTTGTATTCCGACAAAGAGAATCCGGTGAATTCTTTAAAATATTTGTTGAAAGTTGTCTTGGAATTAAATCCACACTCGTCGGTCAACCCTTCCAAGGTCAGTGTATTCAAATTATTTTCCATATACTTCAAAGCATAATTGATACGATACTCTGCAATATAATTATAGAACGAGGTTTGAAGATATTGACTGAAAAATTCGGAAATATGATGTCGGGGAATTCCTGTTTCTCTGGATAAAATTTCCATCGATAGATTATGCTTCAAGAACAATTTTTTAGACTCTATGTTGGATCTCAATATCACATCATATTTTTCCAAAACCGAAACCGGAAGCTTTGGATTTTTAACACATGGCTGCAAGTCGACAACGTCATATTGTCTTTTTTGTTTGGCACATCTTGTGCTATAAATATAATACCCTTCAATCGACACACTCAGTCCCATTAGACTGTAGATAATAATATTCAACTTTATATCAAAATACAATGGTGGATAAAGCAGGTTAGCCAAAAGCACTGATACAAAAAAACCAATAACAATCTGAATCACACATAACTGCTGGAGAAGCATCATATCTATCCTCCGGTTAGGATCTTGTCTTGTTTCCAAATGAAACAGAATATAGATCGCCGAAAGAAACAATGACAAAATAGTGATTGAATAGTATGCTATGTAATAGTATCTATACATTATCATATCACCATTGAAAAATAAAGATATATAGATATATAAAAAAAACAACATCAAAGATGGGAGCAAGCAGACAAAAGCCGCTAACAAATTTACCCCCACACGCTTATATGCCCAATATGCATAAACCAAAACGGTTGGATATATGATTGTCAGAGGCCAACTCTTGCCAAGGCGAATTGCTATGAAATGAAAAACGGTTGCCAGCAATAATAATATTATCGCTCTTCTGAAAGAATTAAAAGCATTGAACCGAATTTCAACAAGACTAAATTTTGACATCGCCAAGAGACTCTATTTTATTTTTTTGATTGCAATTCATTCTACTATCAGGAAGCAAATTGGACAAGAATATCTCAACAAAAATGAGTTATTTTTTTTTGCATAGTACAGCACGGTAGGATTTTTTTCATTTACAGTGGTAATTTTTTGCTCGAACTCTCTACAGTTCAAACCACATATTCATACCCAAGCATATAAATTATATAATGTTTTGGTGAGTTAGTCATTTATTTTCTTAAAAAACCTAGCAGATGCAAAAATAGATGTAATGGTTTCATTATTTATTACAAAAAAGAACCTAAATATTTAACATTATAGTAAAACAATACAGCAATTGAGCAGGTATGCCCCACCGCACTCGGTAAGGATTAGACATTCAAAGGAAGCAAATCTTTATGTAATATTCTAAAAAGACAAAAGCAAGCTCCTTATAGAAACTTGCTTTTGTCTTTTAGCTTTATATGATATCCTTGCGGAAAATACTTTATGCTTTTGGAGTGCTTGCGAATCTTTTTTCTTTGATTCTAGCTTTTTTACCAGTAAGAGCACGAAGATAATATAATTTTGCTCTGCGCACTTTACCCACTTTATTCACCGTGATGCTATCAATGAAAGGTGATTCCAATGGAAAAATTCTTTCTACACCAATATTATCAGACATTTTACGAACAGTGAAACGTTTTTTGTCTCCATGTCCTGCAATCTTGATAACAACACCGCGATATTGCTGCACACGTTCTTTATTACCTTCTCTAATACGATATGCAACTGTCACTGTATCACCACTTTTAAATATTGGATGTTCTTTTCCTGTGGCGAATGCTTGTTCTGCAACTTTAACTAAGTCCATGATTATTATAGCCTTTTTTGAAAATTTCATTACGCAATATACACGAGACCGTCTCGTCAGAGATTACGCAAAGCGGGCACAAATGTATGAACAAATTTTAAAATTCGCAAGCTTTATAATTCTAAATTTGATATATTATGTAAATGGAATTCGCTATTTTTACACAATGGCAGAAAAAATAAATATCATAACATCAGCTTCACGCGAAGATCAATACCTAAACCTTATTCCACAAATGAGCAGCTTGCTTGCCGGCGAATCGGATCCAATCGCTAACATGGCAAATATTTCATCTGCTATAAAAGAAACATTCGGGTTCCTTTGGGTTGGCTTCTACAGGGTGGTTCAGGATGAATTGGTATTGTCACCATTTCAGGGAAAAATAGCCTGCACACGAATTAAATATGGAAAAGGTGTTTGTGGCACTGCGTGGAAAGAAGCTCAGACGCAGATCGTAGCCGATGTGAACCTTTTTGAAGGACACATAACCTGCGATGCGGAATCGGTATCTGAGATTGTGGTTCCGATAATCAGAGACAACAAAGTCGTTGCAGTTCTTGATATAGATAGCGAATACGCCGATCATTTTTCTGAGATTGACAGCAAATATCTCAATCAGATAACAGATATGCTCCGATTTTGAGGCAAAAATGTTTACTTTGCAACTGCATTTAATTATTTATGGAAGAAGATTTCGACATACGCAACGAGCAATATAATAATTCAGAAAACGATTTTGAAAACGTTTTGCGCCCGCAAGGCTTTAATAATTTCAGTGGGCAAGACAAAGTGGTGGAGAATCTGCGGATATTTGTAACCGCCGCAAAAATGCGCCGCGAATCGCTCGATCACACACTTCTGCACGGACCTCCAGGGCTTGGTAAGACTACCTTGTCGAACATCATAGCCAATGAATTGGGAGTTGGCTTTAAAATAACATCGGGTCCTGTATTGGACAAACCCGGTGATCTGGCTGGTCTTTTAACATCTCTGGAAGCAAACGATGTCTTGTTTATAGACGAAATTCACCGCCTATCGCCAGTCGTGGAGGAATACCTCTATAGTGCAATGGAAGACTTCCGGATCGACATAATGATAGATAAAGGCCCTAGTGCGAGATCTGTACAGATAGAATTGAACCCTTTCACGCTGATTGGTGCGACCACAAGAAGCGGTTTACTAACAAGCCCTCTGCGTGCACGGTTCGGCATCAACATGCATCTCGAATATTATGACAACGAGACATTAACCAAGATAATAATGCGGTCGGCAGACATCCTCAATGTTCTGTGTGACAATGATGCTGCCGTTGAAATCTCGTCGCGAAGCCGTGGTACACCGCGTATCGCTAATGCATTGTTACGCCGAGTTCGCGATTTTGCACAAGTGAAGGGTTCGGGCAGAATAGATAAAGACATTGCAACTTATTCACTAGAAGCACTGAATATAGATAAATATGGTTTAGATGAAGTGGACAATAAGATCTTACTCACCATCATTGATAAATTCAAAGGGGGACCTGTCGGAATCTCTACTATTGCCACAGCTTTGGGAGAAGATGCGGGTACAATTGAAGAAGTGTATGAACCCTTCCTCATCAAAGAAGGTTTTATGAAGCGTACTCCTCGTGGACGAGAAGTAACTGAACTGGCATACAGACATCTAGGAAAAATACGTCAATCTGAACAAGGTTTTTTGTTCTGATCAAGAGATCTGATACGACTTATTTTCTATCTCTTAGCAAGTTAATAAATTCTTCGCGCGTTTTTGCCTGTTCAAAAGCTCCGGTAAAATCGGATGTTGTGGTCACAGAGTTTTGTTTTTCAACACCACGCATCTGCATGCACATGTGCTGAGCCTCAATCACAACCATCACACCTAGTGGTTTCAACGTTGTCTGAATGCAATCTTTTATTTGGCTGGTGAGCCGTTCCTGCACTTGCAGGCGACGTGCAAAAACATCCACAACACGCGGAATTTTGCTCAATCCGGTGATGTATCCATTAGGAATGTATGCACCGTGAGCTTTGCCCCAGAAAGGGAGCATTTGATGTTCGCACAACGAATAGAAATCTATGTCTTTAACAATCACCATCTGGCGATAGTCTTCTTTGAATAAAGCTTTTTGTAGTATTTCCTGAGGATTTTCCTTATAACCCTTTGTCAAAAATTGCATTGCCTTGGCTACTCGCTCTGGTGTGTCCAGCAAACCTTCGCGCGCTGCATCTTCACCCAAGAGACTAATAATTTGTTTATAATTAGCCGATAAAAGCGGTATGTTTTTTTCTTCGTCTTGCTGCGAAACCATTTTCTTATTACACCTGTTTTGTAAACAATAAATTCATTAATTATGCTTAGATGCCGCCACCTTCACAATGTACATTTCTTTACCAAAAGAAGGAAATGCATTTTTAAGCGCATGCAAAGCACTTTCTGCATCCGATTTGCTCGCATAACGACCTGCTCTCACTTTCCACATTGGTGAATCGTAGTATACATCTACACTCATATCAGCAAAACGTCCTTTTATCTGGTTTCTTCTCGAAAATGCTTCTTGTTTGGACTTCTTCTGGTCGTTACCTGAGTAGACAAGAATCCGGTAGTTTCCTGACTTTCCGTCCGAAGGTGTCGCCTTGTTCGAATTGTCACCACTAGTAGCAGTGTCTGAACCTCCACCTTGAGTTGCCGACTGACTGCGGGGAGCTCCTATCAGATTTTTAATAGCCTCATCCTGATACACTTTAACTTCGCCTTCAACATCTTTTGATTTGGAGGGCGGATTGTCTTGTGCAAGTGCAGCAACACTGATGAACAATAACGAAACAAATAAGCTGAGACGTGTTTTCATTGTAAATATTTCTGTTTTCTAATTTTCATATCAAAACTGTAGTTATGCCGTTGTTTCCTGATTTTCCCATTCCACAAGACATATCTCCTTTGTTTTATAAGATATATAAAAAGAGCAAGCTGTGAAAATAAGCTTTCACAACCTGCCCGACTATTTTTTAGTTGAAAGCCTTAATGATAGGCATAAATTTTTCTACTTCGAGAGATGCCCCTCCAATAAGACCTCCGTCCACATCAGGATTAGAGAACAATTCCTTAGCATTGGAAGCATTTGCACTACCTCCATAAAGGATAGAGGTGTTGTTGGCAACTTCTGCACCATATTTGGCAGTCAAAGTCTGACGGATATAAGCATGCATTTCCTGAGCCTGAGCAGCTGTAGCTGTTTTACCTGTTCCGATAGCCCATACAGGTTCGTATGCAAGAATGATTTTTCCAAAATCTTCAGCAGAGAGTCCGAACAAAGCTTTATCTATTTGTTTTTTTACCACCTCATTTTGTATTCCCGCTTCTCTTTCGGCAAGCACCTCACCAATACAGAAAATTGGTTTAAGTCCATTAGCAAGAGCCAAAACTACCTTTTCTTTCAGGGTTTCGTCTGTTTCACCATAGTAAGTACGGCGTTCCGAATGGCCTAGAATGACATAAGCCGCGCCTGTCGAAGCAACCATAGCAGCGGAAACTTCACCGGTGTATGCACCTGAAGCTTTATCAGCACAATTCTGGGCTGCAACATCAAGCCCTTTTGTATTAATAGCAGCGGAAACGGCTGCCAGATGAATGAACGGTGTTCCCAATATGACTTCACAATTTATTTTATCTTCATTAGATAAAGCAACCTGTAATTCATCAACAAGAGCTAACCCTTCCTGAAGATTTTTATTCATCTTCCAGTTTCCTGCCACAATGTTCTTTCTCATAATTGTAATTTAAATTTATTATATGATTAACCAATAGTTTTATTTCTTCTTTGATAGATTATAAAATCAAAAACTTTAATTATCATCAATGGACAAACGAATAGTAAGATGAGATAGGCTAGATGCCTTTCATTTGCAGCATCCATAATCTCTACCTTAGAGACATCCAATTCGTCTAAAGGTTTAACTAATATATTTTCCTTTGGAACCAGATGATCCGGCCATTTATTGATAATTGTACCGTTTTTCAAAAGCAACAGTCCCGGATTGGAACGCATAATCGTTTTCAGTGTCCGTTCATCAGTTTTGCAATAAGTGAAATTAAATGTATTTTCTTTTTCCCATTTCAGGATATCTTCCGAAGTGGAAGAAGTCAGGCAATAAAACTTGTAGTGATGGTCAGCCGCATAGTTACTCACATCTTCAAAGCTGCTCAAATGCGATACATTTGTTTCAGGCAAAGAATATGCGATCATTAAAAACACGTAGCCACTGTCAGACAAGACCTCTTGTGTGATGTCTTCCTCGTATTCTATTCCTGTTTTGTCGGGACTGAATACTTGTTTATTGATGCTGAAATCATGGATAACAGGCTTCTCTCCCTCTTTCACCAATGAAGTCTTACGATCAACAAAAGTCCAAGTTGTATCTCGCCAAGGATAATTTGCTTCCGTAAACTCCTTCTTCACTCCATCTTTCTCATAAATGAATATGTTTTCATAAACATCACCTTTGCCCTCTTCCACTTGCATCAGCTTCGGAAGGTCGGCTCCTATCTTGTAGGGTCTGAAATCGAAAACAGGTTCATAATAACTGTTATACAAAGAAAATCCGGTGATGTAAAAGATTGTGAATATGCCGACAACCCAATAGAATTTTCCGGTGAAAAGATTGGTGATACGGTGATAGTTAAAAAATAAAAAGATTGCACAAGCTAGCAGAATCAAATTTTTATAGAATGTCTGCCAATTGGTGATCACCAAAAAATCGCCAAAGCAGCCACAATCAGAGACAGGATTTGCAATAGCCAGATAGAATGTCAGTGCAGTCATAAACAACATCACCAAAAGCATGAGAATGGATGTCACCCGACGATAGAGCCCTACAACCATGAATGCACCGAGTGTAAATTCTCCGACACACATCATGATAGCCAACGGAACAGACAACACAGACAGTGATGGAAGACCAAAAGCCACAAAATAATCCTGGATTTTGTAAGCTGTTCCCATAGGATCGACAGCCTTCACAAATCCGGAGAAAACAAATGTAGCTCCCAACAGGATGCGTGATACTTCCGCTATCAATTTCAAAATAAGCTTTTTCCCTTTCATCTATTTTTTTTCAATAATCATTTAATCTTGGGGATATTCTAATTTGATCAGGCCAAACAATGCATAGTTGATCATATCCATGTAGTTAGCATCAATGCCCTCCGACACCAAAGTTTGTCCCAGATTCTCCTCTATCTGCTTTGTTCTGAATATTTTCACCAGAATAAGATCAGTATATGAACTTATACGCATATTTCGCCAAGCTTCATCATAGTCGTGGTTTTTTGCAAACATCAATTCTTTGGTTTGCTGCATATTTTTGTCATACAACTCCAAAGCCTGACTTACCGAAATGTCCACGACATCGGTATGTCCTAGTTGAATCTGAATGAGTCCGACAATTCCATAATTGACAATTCCTATAAATTCAGAGGCAATACCCTCCTGCACCATACTCACTTTTTTTTCTTCGAGGCTTCTGATACGTTTCGCTTTGATGAGTATTTGGTCTGTCACAGATTGTGGTCTGAGAATCCGCCAAGAAGCACCGTAATCTTTCAGTTTATTGGAAAACAAAGATCTGCATACTGATATTACATGGTCGAATTGTTCTGCGGTGTTAGCCATACATTGTTTTAATAAGAACACAAAGGTAGAAAAAAAATAAAAGCATGGAGACTAACTCTCATGCTTTTATCTTTAATAATATTAATTCTTCAATTAAGAAATACGTATTGCTTTACCTAGTTTAAGAGTAGTTCTTTCACCCAAATTATTCAACGAGCATAGCTTCTTCACAGAGACTCCATATCTGCGGGCAATAGAACCAAGGGTATCTCCTTTTTTTATCTTATGGTATTTCACCGCACCCGAAGCATATTTATTGTTTCCTTTTTTAGATGAACTTTTTGATTTTTCGTAAGCTATACTACGACCTGCATCGGCATGAGAGAAAGACTTACTGGATACCAGATAAGATTTGCCATAACACGTTTTATTCGAGAAATCGACTATTTCCACCGGATTAATTGGTTTTCCGAGGAATCTGGTTTCAAAATGCAAGTGAGGCCCGGTAGACCGTCCTGTATTTCCACCCAAAGCTATCGGATCACCCGATCTCACAACATCATCTTCACCTACAAGGAATTCGGACAAATGTCCATATACTGTTTCCAAGCCATTCGTATGGCGCACAACCACATAGTAACCGTATCCGCGACCTTCATATTGACATACCCGGACTTTTCCATCAAAGGCTGCACGCACCGTGTCACCGACCTGTAATTTCAAATCTATTCCGTAATGCATCCTACGACGGCGTGGCCCAAAATTAGAAGTTGTGTAACCCATCACAGGCATTGAGAAATTAGACAAATCGACACGGAATGTATCCGGAACATAATCGACTGTCTTATAGACATTCACATACCTGTTACTCCAAATGTTTCCATAAAGGTCATCAGCCGGAATTTCCGATTCACCCAAAACTCTGCTTTCCTGAGTTTTATTGATTATCGATAAATCTTTCTTGATTTTGATCCCGTCAGCATAAAGCCTTTCATTACCAGTAGAACGACTATGTCTCTGAGAAAAAGACACTTCGGCTCTTTTTTCTTCAGTTGCAGGAGTTGAATTTTTTGCCCTGTTTTGAGCTGAAGCGCATAGAGGAAAAGATAATATGGCTGCCAGCGACAATACTTTTAAGGTTTTCAGGTTGTTTGTCATATATCATTTTATATTTTTGAGACCTTCGGATCCATTAGATCATACAAATAAGGCTCAGCAATTTTATTATACTCAAATATTTCGGAATCGGAAAAGAATCTTTTCAATTCAATTTTAGCAGATTCGGCAGAGTCAGAAGCATGAACAATATTTTCTTGTGCACTCACAGAGAAGTCTCCTCTAATGGTTCCGGGCGCTGCATCCCGTCCATTTGTGATACCAATCAGATTGCGCACCACACATGTCGCATCCAATCCTTCCAAACACAAGACGATAACCGGTGCAGACATCATAGAATTTTTCACTCTCTGAAAGAAAGGTTTCTCTTTCAAGTGCTCATAATGTTCATCTAATATTTTATCATCCAATTGCATCATTTTCACTCCCGATAACTTTAATCCTTTTTTTTCAAATCTTGAAATAACCTCACCGACAAATTCTCGTTGAACAGCCGAAGGCTTAAGGATTACTAAAGTTTTTTCCATAATTGGGGTGAAAATAAATATATGTAATATGGAGATTTATTATTTCTATGTTTTCAAAGATAAGGAAAAAAAAGTTGATTAAACAAATTATTCCTTTCCGGATTTCTGACATTTAACTTTGTGAACAAATAAAAATAAAAACATAATACACTAATTTACAACAACTTATTTAATAAATATCTTTATCATATTTGTTCATCCCTTAACGTAAATTATATTTGTTTTACAAGTAGCATGTCTAAATGCAAGATTATTAGCATTATGCGTCATTGAGACCCTTCAGGAGTCGATAATCAGCCCTAAAAGCAGATTAGAGGATCGCTATTTTATAAAAAAAGCGACCTGTTTTATTTTTTTCTCTTTTAAAAGTTTAATTTTGATATAAAAACACGGATCATGGAAGAATTACTACACTACGTTTGGGAACATCGCCTATTTCAGAAAGACCTCAAAACGACAGATGGACTTTCGATAGAAGTGATTGATGTAGGATTGCACAACACAAATGACGGTGCTGATTTTTTTAATGCAAAAATTAAAATAGATGACCATGTTTGGGCTGGCAATATAGAAATACACAAGAAATCATCTGATTGGAAGAAGCACAAACACGACCTCAATCCGGTCTACAATACAGTTATTCTGCATATTGTAGAAATTGCAGATTGTGATATATCTTCTTCGGCAGGTGACAAAATTCCACAATGTGAGATCAGCTATCCGAAACATATCAAAGACAATGCCGAATATTTACTATTTTCCAACATAAGCACCCCATGCAGTAATTATATAAGAACTATTCCTCAGATTTATGTAAACGGATGGATCAATTCACTGTTATTGGAAAGACTCGAACGGAAATCGAACGACATTGCGTCTTGGCTAAAGCAATTCAACGGTTCGTGGGACGATGTGTTCTACGTTCTACTCACCCGCAGTTTCGGATTTGGACTCAACTCCGACTCCTTCGAACAATTGGCATTGAGTTTGCCTCTCAGATATATCCAAAAACAACGTAACAATATTGAGGAAATAGAAGCTCTGCTTTTTGGGCAAGCAGGCATGCTTGATAATATAGAAAAAGAAGATAATCACACCAAAGCTTTAAAACAAGAATACAACAACCTGAAAGTCAAATACAGCCTCACACCTCTCAAACCATATATTTTCCGAAAAATGAGTATTCGTCCGGGCAGTCATCCGCATATTCGATTGGCACAATTGGCGGCATTGCTCTACAAAGAAGACAAGCTGTTCTCTAAGATCGTAACTTGCAGCGATGCAGGTAGGATAAGACTCATGTTACACGAAAATGCATCGGAATATTGGCAAACGCATTATAGTTTCGGCGAAGAATCTCTCCGAAAAAGCAAATTCGTAGGTGATGCTTCGTTAGACATTCTGATCATCAACGCTGTTGTACCTCTACTTTTCACGTACGGAAAATATATCGGAGACGAGGCTCTATGCGATAGAGCCATCTCGTTTCTGGAAACAATCAAAGCAGAATCTAACTCTATCACCAGAGATTTTAAGAATGCAGGGCTCCACATTCAATCGGCCTACGATTCGCAAGCCGCTATCCAATTAAAGAGAGAATACTGCGAAAAAAGAAAATGCCTTTTTTGCCGCATCGGCTACAATATATTAACCGAAGGAAACACCCAACCATGAAGATTCTATTACTCGGTGAATATAGTAACCTGCATTGGACTTTGGCTAAGGGACTTCGCACTTTAGGGCACGACGTGGTGGTTGCCTCAGATGGAGATGGTTTCAAAAACTATAGGCGAGATGTGGACATATCACTCAAAAACAATACCCGAATTGGACAAATCAAATGTTTAACTTCAATTGTTAAATCCTTACCTTTATTGAAAGGTTTTGATATTGTACAATTAATTAATCCCATTTTTACACGAATACATCCAGTAAGCCCTTATCTCTATCGTTTTCTAAAAAAATACAATCATAAAATCTTTCTGGGAGCATTCGGAAATGATTATTTTTATACAAAAGCATGTCTGGAAAACAAGATATACAGACACTCAGAGTTTTTTGTCAACAATCAACCCATCAATCTACAGGCAAATTTCGATCTGAAACATGCATGGATAAGCACTTACAGGCAAAGGCTAAACCAACAGATAGCAAACGAGTGCAATGGTATAATCGCCGGATTGTGCGAATATTATATGGCTTACGAAACTGAGTATAAGGAAAAACTTAGTTTCATACCTTTTCCCATAGATCTGAGCGAAATAGAATACAACCAATTACCTGTTCCTGAAAAAATCATTTTCTTCCTCGGCATCAATAAAGAGCGAATGGAAATAAAAGGCTTGGATATTTTTCTGAAAGTGCTGAAAGAATTGGAAGTAAAATATGGAAATCAAATCGGAGTACACATAGCAGAGTCTATTCCCTATGAGGAATATCGGAAACGGATGCAACAGGCTCATGTTGTATTGGATCAGACGTACGGCTATTCCGTTGCAATGAACGGCTTATTAAGCCTCGCGCAAGGAAAAATCCTAGTTGGCAATGCCGAACCCGAAATGTATGGAATGATGGGTGAAAACTCCAATCATCCCATTGTAAATATCACCCCATCATTTGAAGACATTTACAAAAAAATGGAATGCCTGATACAGAAAAAAAACTACTTTCCGGAAATCTCAAAACAAGGAAGGCTATTTGTGGAAGACAACCACGCTCACATAAATATTGCTGAGCAGTATCTCAAGATATGGGAAAAACAATAATAACGATTGAGGATGCAATAGGTTTCTATCTCTTACCCTTAAAAAAGGCCGTTAATAACTGGCTGCATTCTTGTTCCAACA
>JBKECE010000230.1:0-8649 GCA_047974325.1 Dysgonomonas sp.
AAAGACCGAACCAAGGGCGATCTAATTTGAGAATCAGACCACCCTATCCAAGTTTTGTAAAAATTTTAGCTAGGTTAAGATAGTATAACAAAGCTACTCATTTTGAAGGTAAATTCTATTATACAAAGTCGGAAATATTTTATAAATTATAATAATTTTATAAATAAAATATTAATAAAAGTATAAATCAATGAATATAACAAGACTGAAAGATAACTGAATTTTTGTTTCAGCAAATCTTTTATATGTCACTATTTTTTGTTATATTAGACTAACCCACACACAAACTTTATTCAATTAACACAACACAAATAACTATGGCAACAAAGAAAAATAACAAAATTGAAATTGATCTGGAAATAAATGGATTAGATGACTTGAATAAACTGAACGAAATGTTGGAAACAACACAAGACAATTCTAAAAAAGCAATCAAGAAACAAAATCAATACCAAGATAATACAAAAAGAATAATTCAGGAGCAAATTCAATCTGAAAACAATTATTCCACAAATGATCCATATGCACCAAGAAATAGTGATGGACAAAAAACAAATAAAAAAGCGACCTCTTTGGGAGGACTAACAGCTAATGATCCCGTAGAGATGTGGACTCCAAAAACCGGACCTCTCTCTAAAGAAGCAGAACTGGCTTGGAATATTGTTTTTACCTTATCTAATCCAATGATTGGCGCCATTGCAAAAAGAGAATACGATGAAAAGACACTACTATCTATCATAGCAGATTTCGTCGAAAAAATTGACCCGTCAAAAATAATCAAGAGAGTAAATATAGTAGTCACGGCTATAGAAGTAGTGAGCTAGATCGACAAATATGTTACTGACAAGAAAAAAGAAACATCTAAAACTTCAGATATAAAACAACAACCCAATGAAGTGTCAATAGAGAAAGGGTTTGCCGAGATAGAACGTGATAAAGCGTTATCTAAACAATTAAATAAAAATGGATATGCAGAGTTAGTCATCAATCCAGACCTTTATCTTAAAAATGAAGTAGATTCGATCAACAATAATAATGGTAAATCTAAAACATCCCAAAGACCTCTTTCATTAAAGGATACGCCAGATGAGGTAATTCTTAATCAATCGCTATCTGAGCTTTCAAAAGAACTTACTTTAGCGTCCAAAGTAACTAGTGCCTTGACAGAAGTTACCAAAGCTAAAATAAAATTAGAAGAAATACAAACCACAGGTGATGAAAATGCTATACAAGATGCTAAAAATAAACTAGAAAAAGCCAACGATGTCCTTAGCCTTGCAAACGAAAAATATCAAAAATATCAAAAAGACAAAGAAGATGCAATTTTTAAAAGAAAACCCGGCGAACCTGAAACACCTCTCGAATCAGCTTATAGACAAACCCAAGCCCTGATAGAATCACTTACACCCAAAGGGGAATTAGAAGAAATACAAACCACAGGTGATGAAGAAAAATCTAAAGAATCGGACTCAAAGACAGGAACATCGAAGCTAAACTATTTTGTAATGCCTGAAGAATCAGATATGTATTCTAATCCTCGATTCTCAAAATTAAGATTTTTTGTAAATCCAGAACAAAATGAATCATTAAGAACAAATGAGCCCAACGAAAATGCTCCATCTGAAAATGATGAGGATACCATTTATAACAATTTGGAGGAAGATATGCTTGCCCGTCTTGCTATTAACAAACAAGAGCTCGAAAGCAAAAACCAGCAAGAAATGGAAAACGATGCTCTCATGCAAGAATATCGTGACGGGAAGCAAGCTGAAGATGCTGAGAAAAAAAAGGAGTTTGATCTAGAAGACTTGCTCTCCACGAAGGAAAAGACACAAGCAATGATGTCTGCCTATGATACTTTGTATACAGGCATCTCCGATTTGATGGGTGAAGCCGCCGCCAACAATGAAGTTATGGCCATCTTCAGCAAGTCAATGGCACTATTCAATATAGGAATCAGCACCGCTGAAGCCTTGGGAAATGCAACCAAATCGGCAAAAGGTATAACCGCTTTTGACTATGCAATACAAGTAGCGACAGCAATAGGCGTAGTTCTTACCAATATTGCAAAAGCAAAAAAATTATTGTTTGCAGAAAAAGAGCCAAAAGCTCCTAAATTCGCAAGCGGGGGTTATGTTTCGGGAAGCGGCAGTGGCACATCAGACAGCATACCTGCACTGCTGAGCAACGGTGAAAGCGTGCTCACCGCAAGTGCCACATCCATGTTTTCGCCAATGCTGTCAGCATTCAATCAGTTGGGCGGTGGCATTCCCATCTCGACCAGTCACGTATCGTCACAGGTGATGGGTGAAGAAATGCTGAGCAGAGCTTTTGCCAAAGCTGTGCAACAAATGCCCAATCCTGTTGTTTCGGTCGAAGAGATCAACAACACCAACAGCAGGGTACAAGTTCTCGAAACCTATCGTTCACTTTAACAAAATCAAAACATCAAATAAAAACATATATACATGAAAGTATTTGAAGCACTTACCTTTGCACGACCATTGGTCGAAACCATTTTACAGGCAGGAGCAAACCCCAAAGATATTCAATATTTGGAGCTTTATTCCGAATATTTACGATTGGAGAACGAAGGACACAAAAAAGTGTACATCGCCACAGTTTTGTCGGAAGAATACGAAATCACCGAACGCACATTCTATGAGATAGTGAAGCGCCTAAGCAGAGATGTGATCTAGAATAACAGACAACACTCAATATTTTTGTCAGAAAATCAGATAATAGAACATTCTTAACACATATCCCAACACTAACGATATCAAGAAAAGCATAATAATAAGCATATACCGTTGCCCTGCCTTCACTTTCTTCCAAGAGAAACTTATCTGAGAGATAGTTTGCACCGCAAACAGTGTGGCAAACAGAAGCAGAAAATCAAAATAAGGAATATGAAAATGGTGCAAAACACCTGTTAATATACTGAAAACGATTGATACACCTGTGTATATGGCACAACCGATGAGTTTCTTATTGCTAATTGCAGTACGAGTATTATCCATCATTTTATAAAGTCTATGCAAACATATTAAAAATATTGTAAAACGCAAATATCAAAAAAGAAATGATATTTTCATAGAACAATTTTTATTTATTTGTGTTTAATTTTTATAAATAGATATTTAGATGACTTGCCAGACAGATAACAATCTATTTTTCTGATTATTATTTTGGCATTAATCCGCTTGAGCAAGAGAGTTCGAAGCGTTAACATCAAAAATAAGAATATATTCAATCTGATGATGTTCCAACATTATTTATAGAAAATAAAAACAGTGAAAGTTGTATTGTAAAGAATTTTGCAAAACTAACATGAGAGCTGCCTTTGGAAGGCAGCTCTTTTTCTTTTCAACCTAGTTTCTGTCAGTCATGGTTAAATAAAAAGGTACGAACCTACATCCATAAAAAACGGATCATAGCTCGTACCTCTATTTGTTCTAAAACTAATTATCTCGTTCAGTTAAGCACCTTGATTGTTTGAGTTTTGTTGCCGGAAAATTTGAGAAGATAGACCCCTTTTCCCAATCCTGTTGCCGGAACTGAAAAAGACCCACTCGCCGGCAGAGCGTAAGAAGCCTTCAATTGTCCGTTCACAGCATACACCGAAACTGTGCTATACCCCTGCGGATAGGTCAACTCGAAAGCATTGCCCGACTTCACGGCTGTCAATGCCAATTTGCCATGCGTATTCGCTATGCCCGAATTGATGTCACTGCCTACTACGATATTATCTAATCCCACCGAGTCCCCATTGTTACCTACATAACGAAATGCAATCTGAATACTTTTTCCTTCATATTGTTTCAGCGAAATTTTAAAGCTTTCCCAATCGCCCAAATAGTCAAAGATTGTTTCTTCATCATATCGCGATACCAGATCATCTACATCCCACAATGTTGTCCATGAGTCTTGTCCACTTTCTTTTATCAACAATTGAGTTGTGAACGCCGGGCTGGAAAAATCAATTATATATTCTTCTGTAGCTTCATCATACTTGTAGTACATCAAAATCGCAGCATAGTATAAATCAAAGCTGATAGAATCATTACTCTTCGGTGAAAAGGCAGGTGAAATGATCCATTCATCCTGATCTTTAGCAACAAAAGTATCCCAATCAAAATCAAAATTTATCCATTCAAAAAAGTTCCCATCTGTCGGATAAATACCAAAAGTGACAATCGCACCTGTAGCACCCCATTCTTCGATGCTCTCTCCAACTTTTTTTCTTGACCACGTGCCGGGAATCCATGAAGATTCATCATCAGGATAACCCTCCCAACTCTCGGAGAATGTGACACCGGCAACGCTTTTAGGCTCAATGGCTGCAAAAGAATTGAGATTGGTGCTTGCTTTAGTTGTTCCGGCTATACTTTTTATGATTTTGCCGTCAATGCTCCTCGAAATTTCAATTTTATTGGAGATTTTATTTGTCACTTGGGCAAATGTGAATGAAACGATGAAAACAGACAGTAACGTAAGTAAAGTTTTTTTCATAACAAAACAAGTTAAATTAATAATTAAGAAATTTAATGAGATTAGTTTCTTTTTGAAAATAATAACAAGTAAAACATGTCTTTTTGCAAAGATAATAAACTTTATTAAAGAAAAATAATCAAAAAAAAAACAAATTAAACAGACTTTCTATACTTAGGAAGTACTTTATTCAAAACTGTTGTTTCTGCTAAAGCATAAACTTAGATGCATAACCTTAATAAGCAATAGATACAGAAAAATAAGATTTATCTACAATAATTTATTAATTAGAAAATAGTTTTGTTTCCTGAATAAGATTTGGATTCAATTAAGTATGCTTAAATAAAAAAGGTACAAGTCATGATCTGCTTTTTTAACAGATATGATTTATACCTTTATTTATTATTAATTGCTTTCTATTCTAATACACAGCAATATGAAATTATCTCCATGCAGAAACTATAGAAGCACTTTGGTAGTCTGTATTTTTGTTGCTTGAATATTATTTATATCCACTGACAAAATATAAGCAAATCCTGAAATTAATGTCTTATGAAGAACTACAGTTTCTGGAATTTCACCAATTCCAGTACCCATAGAATTTGTTTTTATTATTTCTATAGTACATTCCTTATTGTAAGAAATATTTAACCATGAATAAGGTTGTGATCCGGAAGTCGGTTCTTTACATATATTTTGATTTAATAAGACACCATCTTCAGTGAAGATGTTAATTTTAACACAAGCTGCCACATTACCTGTATTAGCCACAGCATACTTAAAATTAAGTGATTGAGCGCTAGCAGAGGTTAGCAATAAAGAAAAAAACAATGTAATTAAGAATAATTTTTTCATAATAAATTTTGTAGTTAAGTTAAATTTTAATCAAAGAATATAAATACAAATATATAATTTTTTAAATAACTAGAAATATTCACATTCAGATAATTATATAATAATATGGAATATTATATTCATAAATTATTTAGAAACAATCAGAGCTTGTAAAACATATCTTTTACTTCCCTAAACAAAATTACTCCTCTTACTGAATTGCAAATTCAGACATTTACTGCATTAACAGTGTTACGACGACAATAGACAATAGATAAACAAATATGTATCAAACAATTATTTACTGAAAAGAGAGTTCAGCAGATATACTTCTTTTTATTAGAATTGCCGTATTATTTTCGGTATATTAGAACAGAAACAAACACAAACACCTTTTTATAAAACTTGTAACTGAATCATAATGATAGAAATAAAAGGCATAATAGGAAATGAAAAAGGAGAAACTTCACTCCTTTCCGTGATAGAACAGGTAGAACAGGAGAAAGCCGGCGGAATTCACGTCAAAATCAACTCAGTGGGCGGCGATTTAGATGTCGGTTTTTCCATCTACAACTACCTCAAGAATCTGGATAAAGTGGTCACCACAGAGTGTGTCGAGAATTGTGCGTCGGCTGCCTCAATCATTTTTCTGGCAGGACAACGCCGCATAGCCGGCTGCCCTATCATGATCCACAATCCTTACGTGGACGGAGTGTCGGGCGACAGCGCAGAATTGCGCGACATAGCAGACTGGATAGAGCAAAAAGAGCAACAAGCAGAAGGCATCTATGCCGAACGCACACGACTCGATACTAAAACACTTTCGGCTTTGATGGAAACAGAAAGCTATATATCCCAATCGCAGGCAGTGGCCATGGGATTTGCCACTGAAGCAAAGCAGATAGCATTTGCACGCTATAATAAACAAACTCAAAATTCATTAACTAAAAACAAAACGACAAAAAAAATGGCAAAATCTTTTATTGCTGAGTTGCTCGCAAAAAGAGCAAAAAGAAGCAAAACAAAGTCTTACATGCTAGACTTGACCACAGCAGACGGATTAACACTGTTTGTAGACCGCACCGAAGGTGAACCACAGATCGGAGATGCCGCATCGCCCGATGGCGAATATGTGATGCCCGACGGACAAACAATTGTGGTGGAAGGTGGTGTGATAACCGAGATCATTTCCGCATCGGCAGAAGGAGAAGAAGGAGCAAGCAGTGGCGGATCTTCTGCTGAACAGTTCAAAATCATAGAAGCCGCATTGCAAGAAGCACTAGACGAAATTCACACCTTGCAGGAAGAACTTTCCACGGCCAAGGCTCTGGCTAAAAGCCAAGACGATGTCCGCATACTGAATGCTGTGAAAATTGCAGGTGGCGCAGAGAAACTACTAAAAGGATTCCGTTCAACCTACAAACCATCAGGCAGAGTCAGCAACAACGCCCGCATGACCTATCAGCGCGAAAGTCTAGTATCCAAAAAACTGGCAGCCGAAAAAGAAAAGCGAGGTTTCAAATAACAAACTGCCTTCACTCAAAAAAATAACACTTAATACAAACATTTATTCATTTAACACATGGCAAGTACAGGACAAGACTTTATCAAGAATCTGACTCCCGACAACGGAGCAGTCACCAATTTGCGGGAACTATTGTTTCTTTCGGTTCTTCAATCCGAAGCGATAGAAAAAATACTGACAGTGCAACCCGGAGCAATACACGGAAAAAAGATCGGAGGAATAGGCAACATGGGTCTCGTAGGTGAGATACAAAATGCATGTAAGCCCGTGTTCAACGCTACGGCAATAGACACACAAGAAAAAACATGGGATTTGGGTGAATTTACTGTAGCTGAGGAAATCTGCTACAAAGACCTGAAAGAAACATTGGTGCGCTATGCAATGCGTACAAAAACAAGCGTTGCTGATCTTACAGGTACAGACTACATAGATCTGATCGTGAAACCACGCTTGCGCGAAGCCCTAACCCGTATGCTCTGGCGTTTGTTTTGGTTTGGAGACAAACAAGCCAAAAACGTGGAAGCAGGCGGAGTGATCACAAACACCATCGACACCAAATATTTTGATGTAACGGACGGACTTTTCAAACGTCTTTTTGCCATCACTGCGGCAAACCCGGCTCAGAAAGTGGAGATTGAGGCAAACGGATCGGCTACATACAAAGCTCAGCGCGATGATATCAGAGCTGAAGGCGTAGCAACAGGCATATTCGATGATCTCATCTACAACGCAGACATGCGTTTGCGTCAGGCCAGTGACAAAGTGGTACTTGCTACTCAATCTTTTGCCGATGCCTTGGCTATAGACGTGAAACGCACAACGGGATCAGATCTCCAATGGGAGTCGTTGTTCGATGGATTCATCAGCGCAGCCAAGTTCAATGGACAGGAAATCATTGCTCTGCCAATCTGGGACGACATGATTGCCGCTTTCGAAGACAATGGCTCAACATACAACAAACCTCACCGTGCACTCTATGCTTCTCGCGGTACACTTTGGGCAGGAATCGCTTCCGAAAATCTGATCGAAGAGTTGGATATCTGGTTCTCAAAAGACGATCAGGTGAACCGTATGCTCGTTAGAGATGAGATAGGAACACTTGTCTGGGAAAACGAATTGATCCGCTTTGCATATTAAATCTAAAAACGGACAGTATTAACATTTAAATTATTAACACAAAACTTCAAAAAATAAAACATTATGAATTATTGCGAAAACATTTTAGCCTCAGACATCCAACCCAACTGTATCGACCCCGTAGTGAAGGGTATTGAAGCCAACGGAGTGATCATCAACCGTCAGGATATTGATTTTGCATCAGTCGACTTTGATCTGACAAACAAAAACATAGTCTCGAACCTTGCCCTGAAAGCCGGCAAGAAAGGTTATGCTATCCATGTTCCCACTTCAGCACCATTCACCGGAACCACAACAACGTTGGAAGAAGGCACAAACCGTAAAACATTCACTAGCAGCGTCGGATTCGTCATCTTGGACAATGGACCTGAAGTGACAAAAATCATCGACTCATTGGCAAATGGAGAGTTTGTTGTTGTATACGAAAACAAATTCAAGGGTCTGCAAAAAGAAACCCTGAAAGGTGCATCTACCTATCAAATAGCAGGATACTATCAAGGCTTGAAAGCTGCCACACTCGAAAACGATAAATATTCCGACGACACAGAAGGCGGATGGAATGTGGTGCTCACCGAAACCAAATCACCAAAATCGGCTCTGTTTCTATATGCCGGAAGCCCCGAAGCCTCAAAAGCAGGATTTGAATCTTTGTTAGAAAACCC
>JBKECE010000297.1:0-5020 GCA_047974325.1 Dysgonomonas sp.
GATTAACAAACGACAATATAGGTGCCATTTGTCAGGATTACAAGAAAAATATCTGGATAGGAACCGAGCAAGGAATAAACATTATAGATAATAATTTAAACCTAATCAAAACTATTGAGCAGGATGCTACCGATCAAAGTAATCTAAGCGATAATGCTATTTATTCTATTTTCAACGACAACAATAACAATATCTGGATTGGGACTTTCTTCGGAGGGGTGAACATCTTCTATCAAGGTTCAGACAATTTCACCATCTACCCTTATGGTTATCGAGATAACGATTTAAGTGGAAAAGCGGTACGTCAAATAATAGCAAATGATCAGAATACACTCTGGATTGCGACAGAGGATGGAGGTCTCAACTTTCTCGACAAAAGAACAGGTAAAATTCAACATTATCAGAATAATAACAGTAAAATAAGACTCAGTTATCACAATATTCATAGTTTACTGAAAGACCGGAATAATAATCTTTGGATAGGGACTTTTACCGGAGGTATAAACTGCTATAATATCATCTCAGGCAGAATGAAGTACTACTCTCCAACACACAACAATCTTCCTTCAAACACTGTTTTCAGTTTGCTACAGGATAAAAAAGGGGATATTTGGGCAGGAACGACCACAGGGCTTATGCAATATATTCCAGAAGAAAATCAATTTGTTCGTTTCAACGACAATCAGGTCAACAAGCAATTTATTTATTGCCTATTTCAGGATTCGCAGGAAAACATATGGATAGGAACCCGTAGCAATGGTCTATTTCTACTTGACCATCGGACAAATAAGGTAAAATCAATTAAATTATCCATACCAACAGAGAATTTTATCACGTCTATCAATGAAGATCGAAAAAAACAGCTATGGATAGGGACAAACAGTTCTGGAGTTATCTGCCTCAATAAAAACACCGAGATAATGCATCTTGGAATAAAAGATGGATTGATTTCCAATTCAATTAAAGGAATTATTGAAGACAATAATGGCAAAATATGGTTCAGCACCGAATCTGGACTTTGTCGCTTTGACCAGACAAGTAAAGAAATTGAGAATTTCGCAGTGAATGATGGTCTGCCTATCAATCAGTTCAATTTTTCTTCCGCTTTTAAGGATCAGGATGGTGAGTTATTTTTCGGAACAATCAACGGAATGATCTCGTTTTACCCAAGTCAATTAATTTCCGAGAACAAACAATTCAAAGTTCAGCTCACAAATTTTAAAATAAGCGGTAAAACAGTTGAAGTCGATTCGGACAGATCACCACTGATACAAAATATTTCAGAAACAAATAGTCTTGAACTAACGCACAGTCAAGCCAGTTCATTTAGCTTTGATTTCACGGGTTTAAATTTCAAATACGCTTCAAATACCATATACGCTATGCGATTACTGGGAGCTGATTCCGATTGGCAGACCATCAACAAGCAACGCCAGATTCTTTTCTCAAATCTTCCGGAAGGGAAATACGAACTACAGATCAAGGCTTCGATTGATGGAACACATTGGGATGAAGAAGGTATGCGTACTTTAAAAATCAGGGTGCTACCCCCACTTTGGAAATCGTGGTGGGCAATGATCATCTATTTCATTCTGCTATTTTTTGCAGCGTTGGCTACCCTGCGAATAATTCATGCACGACTCACTTTACGAATGAGCTTGCAAACCGAACATGCCGAAAAACTTCAACTCGAAGAACTTAACCGTCATAAAATCAATTTCTTTACTTTTATTACTCATGACCTGAAAACTCCTCTTACATTGGTTTTATCTCCATTACAAAGGTTAATCAACTCAAAAAATATTACGCCGGAGATTAAAAAGAAAATGGAAGTAATTTATAAAAACGCGAACCGAATGAATCATCTCATTGATGAAATTATGACTTTCAGCAAAATTGAGATGAAGCAACTAAAAATAGCTGTAGATCAAGGAGATGTTCTCGCTTTTATTCATGAGATTTCAAGTATTTTCGAGATGATTGCCATTGAACGTGAAATCGACTTTGTCATAGACATTGATCAGACAGCCAGAGATAATGTTTGGTTTTCACCATCGAATGTTGAAAGAATCATTTACAACCTTCTTTCAAATGCATTTAAATATACGCCCAAAGGTGGAATGATTACTTTGGCTGCTTCTATCGAACATCGTTCTTATCAAACTTTCCTAAATATTCTGGTAGAAGATACTGGACGAGGTATTCCGAACGAACTATTGGAGAAGATTTTTGAAAACTACTATCAGGTTAACCCTAAAGATGCCAGCGAAGGAACAGGTATCGGACTGGCACTCACCAAAATGCTTGTGAATATACACAAAGGAACCATAAAAGCTGAAAGCAACTCCGGGACACGTTTTATAGTCCATCTCAATGTCTCAGAATCGGCTTTCGAAGACGATGAAAAATCAGAAAGAATTTTAGATATAGCCTCTTTGAATACGAATAAATCCAACTTTGTCGATTCTGTGAAATTATTCTCTGAAAGTATCCCTGTAAAAGAGTATGAACATAATACGAGACAAAAGATTCTGATTGTGGAAGATAATCCTGAAATGAATGAATACCTGGAGGAAATATTTGCTCAGAATTTTGATATTGTCAAATCTTTTAACGGTAAAGACGGACTTGAAAAAGCAGCTTCTGAAAATCCGGATATAATAGTCAGTGACATTATGATGCCTGTGATGGACGGGTTGGAGCTCACAGCTCAACTAAAATCCAATCTCTCATTTAGTCACATTCCTGTCATTTTGCTGACGGCAAAAACCATGGAAAACGATTTCACAAAAGGATATCACTCCGGTGCCGATGCTTACATCGTTAAGCCATTCAATGCGGAAAATCTGGAACTATTGGTAAACAATCTGTTACAAACCAGACAACGGAATATCGAACGGTTCAAAACCGATGAAAACACGAGTATTCAGGAGATTGTAAGTAATCCTCGTGACGAGAAATTCATGTTGGATCTGGTCAATTTGATTATGGAGAACCTGGAAGATGAAGATTTCGGAGTATCAGAAATCACCTCAGCCATGGCAGTTAGCCGTAGTTTATTGCATATAAAGTTGAAAAAGCTAGCTAATGTTTCCATTACAGAATTTATTCGTCAGATTAAAATAAAAGAAGCCAAAAAATTGCTTTTAAGAGGGCATAATGTATCCGAGACATCATTTGCTGTTGGATTTTCCGATCCGAACTATTTCACGAAATGTTTCAAGAAACAAATTGGAATGACTCCTTCAGAGTTTATCAAAAAGATTAAAAATTACGAACAAAAAAATAATACACATGAAGAGAATAATGTTTAGTCTGATAGGTCTTCCACTCATCGGTAATACACTAGCTCAACTAAAACCAAATATCATTATCAATTTGGCTGATGATTTGGGATATGGAGATGTGAGTTCTTATGGCTCGAAAACAATCAACACTCCGAATATCTATAAACTGGCGAATAACGGTATCTTGTTCAACAATGGATATGCGACTTCAGCCACCTCAACACCAAGTCGCTACGGACTCTTGACAGGTATGTATCCATGGAAAAATTCCAATGCCAAAATACTGGAAGGAGACGCGCCTTTATTGATTGACACTGCTCAGTTTACATTCCCAAAAATGATGAAAAAGGCCGGTTATAACACAGCTGCTATCGGGAAATGGCATTTAGGTATGGGGAATGGGAAAATTGACTGGAATAAAGCAATATCGCCGTCTGTCAATGACGTTGGATTCGACTATTCTTGTGTTATCGCAGCTACTGTCGACCGCGTTCCAACCGTGTATATTGAAGATGGAAGAGTTATAGGACTTGACCCCAACGACCCTATTTTTGTCAATTATAATAATAATTTTGAAGGAGAACCCACGGCGATTTCGAATCCAGAAATGCTGAAAATGAAATGGTCACATGGTCATAATAATACTATAATAAATGGTGTCCCTCGAATTGGGTACATGAAAGGTGGAACCAAAGCCCGTTGGAACGATGAGGATATGGCCTGTTATTTTGCAAATAAAGTGGATGAATATCTTGAAAAACAGGTAAATCAACCATTTTTTCTGTACTATGGTTTGCACGAACCCCATGTTCCACGTATCCCACACAATGAATTTGTTGGGAAAAGTGGTATGGGACCTCGTGGAGATGCCATTCTTGAAGCCGACTGGTGTATTGGAGAGCTACTCGAAAATCTTGAAAAAAAACATTTGCTTGAAAATACTATCATCATTTTTTCAAGCGATAACGGACCTGTACTTGACGATGGCTACAAGGACAATGCCGTAGAAATGATCGGAAATCATCAACCAACTGGTGGTTTACGTGGGGGGAAATACAGCTTATTCGATGCCGGAACTCATGTCCCATTTATACTTTATTGGAAAAACAAGCTGCAACATCATGTTAGTGATGCTTTGGTCACTCAACTGGATATTATGTCTTCTATTGCCGGACTTTTAAAACTGGATATCCCAACTAAGTTAGATGGAGAAAATATCTGGAAAACTTTCAGTGGAAAACAGGATAGAGGTCGCAAAGAATTTGTAATTGAAGCATCTGGAAGATTGGCGTATATGTGCGACAACTGGGTCTTAATTCCGCCTTACAAAGGTACTGCAAGAAATGAATCGGGCAACGAATTGGGCAATTTGTCAGACTTTGAGCTCTTCAACCTGAAACAGGAAAGAGCTCAAATAACCAATCTTGCAACATCCAACAGTAAAAGATTTGTTAAGATGAAAAAAGCCTTTCTGAATAAAACAAAGGGATATTACAATCCAAATGTCAGGCAGGAACAACTGAAATAAACTAAAAACTCAATGAACCACACGCCTAAAGGCGGTGGGTTGGAGTAACGGACTAAAAGTTCTGTTAAGACTAAAGCCATCTAATAGCGAGGCTAAAAGCCCTTTAAAACTATGGACTTATCCGAAACTCATCGTCCGGAGTGCCAATATCTTGTTTCTCAATGTAATCCATTATGACCTCATCGGTAACTGTACCTGTTGTAGC
>JBKECE010000307.1:0-3538 GCA_047974325.1 Dysgonomonas sp.
AATTTGCTTTTGCCGATAATATCCTCTTTTGGTGCTGCACGAAACGGGTTAAATACCGATTTTTTAGCTGCATTCTTCTTTCGTTTTTGCATCCGCTCTCGAAGCAGGTAAAAGACGACAAACAATGCATACAGCACGATGGCTGAAATAATATATTGCTTCATAGCTTAAAAAATATCGTCGGGTCTACGTTTACGATACAGTTCTGTTATATCGCCCTGATAGGTATTGAAATGGTGTTCCAGAACATTGTCTATATAACTAAACAGCGATAGTTCATTATTTCCGATGGTCTGTGCAATCCGCATAATTCTGTCGTGAAACTCCTTTCTTATATAGACAGTCTTTCCGCTACGGGCTGTCGTGGGTGCGGTTCGAATAAAGAGCGATTCGTAAGATTTTTGTTCGGATTGCACATTTCCGATACGCTGTTTGGGTACTTCTATTTCTTTCGATTGTTCCGGGTTCGCTTTTTTGAAAATTTTCGGAATGGAGAACCATTTATTACGTTTCAAAAAACTATTTCTTTTCATAACTAATTTTATTTTACTGATTAATAATAGCTTAAAATACATCCGTATTTCTTTTACGGTATAACTTCGTTATCTCGTCCTGATAGGTAGCGAAATGATGCTCCAGTATGTTATCCAAATAGTTGAATAGTGAAAATTCATTTTCTCCAATTACACGGACAATTTTCATAATACGGTCATGGTGTTCCTTACGGATATACACGACTTTCCCATTTCGGGTTTTTATGGAGGCAGCCTTGAAAAACAAATCTTCGTATTCTTGCGTCTTACTTTCACGTCGTTTAGGCTCTTCACGGGTAGTTTTATCTTCTTTTACAGTTTCAATCTCTTCAACGACCTTCTGTGGTGGCTCCTGCACTTGTTTTGTTTCCGGTACAGGATTCGATACAGGTGGGTTATCTCTATTTCCTTTTTTAGATTGGCTAATAACCATCGTTGTATCTATGCCCGATGTATCTATTTTCTTACTCATGGCTGATTATTTCAATAGGTCCAATAGTTCGTCAGTCAGGGCATCCAAGTTGGAGCCTTTCACAAGAGATTTATCCGCAGGAAATAGTGTAGAACGAAACAGAGCTTTGTAGCTTACCGACTGTTCACGACGAAAACGCTTACTATCCGGTATAAAAGTTTTAAGTAATGGAAACTCCAAATCTCTTATTACATTTTCGTACACCTCATACAATTCGGACTTTTCTCGTCCATCCACCATATTCCAAAGGAGATAAATGCCTTTGATATTGGATTTTCCTGGATTGACGATGTTATCTCTTACAGAGATGAGATAATCCAGCGTACTTTCTAATACAAGACGGTCAGCAGCAATGGGAGCCACTATATAATCCACACTGGCAATAGTAAGTATCAAACCCTCATTGTTGAGTGTTCCGGGAAGGTCGAAGAAAATAAAATCATAATCTCCCTCTTTGACCAAATCTTCGGCATCATCTAAAGCATCCTTTGTATTACTCTCAACTACCGGATATGCTTTCTTTTGTTCCAGACGGATAAACTGTTCATACAGCATCCCTTTATAATACTCATCGTTTTCGCACATTTTAAAATCTCGCTCACGCATTTCAACTATTGAGTGTTGTGGGTAATCGCAGTCAATCACAGCTACTTTATAACCTTTTACATAATGAAGATAAGAAGCAACTAACACAGTAAGCGTGGTTTTTCCTGCCCCTCCTTTTTGCGTACTAAACGCTACATACATTGTTTGTTTCATATTCACAAATTTTTAATTAGACATTTAATTGATTATGAGAATGTTTGTTTGTATCTATTTTTATTCTTTCTTGCAAACCTCATCTTGCATTGATATTTGTTTATTCTTTTGTCTGAAATCGTGTGCTTTTAAAATCATAAAAGCACAAACACGTTTTTAGATTTTTGCGATTTTATGTTTTCAGATTAAATCGTGTACATTTTAAATTCTGCATATTCTTTTTTTAAATCAGACAAGCGATTATTCATTTATATATTCAAGCATTAACATATCTGAACACGCATCTATTTTCGCAGATGTTTCTGCCTATGTTCAATCTTTCTAAAACGCTTTCTGACAACAAATAAAATCTATCTTTTTCAGACTTACACTATGTTTTTGTTGGGTGGCAGCTTGTGTCTATGATTGTCTATACTTATTGATTTTCAGTTGATTATTTTAGAATATAACTTTGCTACATGAAACGTTAAAGAGAATTTATATCGGTTTTTAAGTTTATTCCGACATTCAAAAAACACCTGATAGAGATCAGGCTTATATCCCGAACTTTCGGGATAGGATGATGCCCTTTACGGGCAAAAAGTATTTGCATTTGGGCAAATAGCAAGGTATGTTGAGTGCATCGCAAAATGAATTTTGCAGCACACAACCCTTGCTCTTCCAGAGGGGTATTTTCCTCTCCGAAGTCGGGAAAAATGAAGACGGATTGAACCGTCCGTAGTGTTCATAAACCACTAAAAAATCATGTTATGAACGAAGAAAAAGGAAATCCCCACAATCGGGGAAAGGGGGGTAGACCCCCGAAGAACGATCCGGCAAAGCATCGACTGACAGTAAACCTGACAGATCAGCAACACGTCGATTTTTTAACCTTGTATGAACAGTCGGGTGTACAATCCTTATCCGGATTTATTGCTGCCCGCATCTTTGGCGATGAGTTCCGTGTCGTGAAAACGGATGCTTCAGCAGTAGAATTCATTGCAAAGCTCACTGCTTTACACGGACAAATACGAAGTATCGGAGTCAATTACAATCAAGTTGTAAAGGAATTGCATTCCAATTTTGGAGAGAAAAAAGCATTGGCATTGCTCTATAAATTGGAAAATGCAACTATTGAACTGGCAGGAATCGGGCGGGAAGTGATGCAATTATGCGAGCAATTTAAGGCTAAACATCTCTAAAAATGGTTGCGAAATTTAGTCACGGAAGCAGTTTGTATGGTGCACTTTCCTACAATCAAGAGAAAGTAAATGAGGGTTTAGGAAAAGTTTTGGCTACCAATCTGGTCATTGAACCTAACGATGGAGTGTTCAATGTTGCCTCTTGTATGGAAGATTTCGAGCGATTTATGCCCTCGCATATTCGCACAACGAAGCCTGTTATCCATATCTCAGTCAATCCACATCCAGATGATAAACTGACCGATCAGCAACTTTCCGACATCGGGCGTGAGTATATGGAGCAGTTCGGGTATGGCGGACAACCCTATATGATTTTCAAACATGAGGACATTGGCAGGGATCATATACACTTTGTTTCGACCCGTGTACGCACGGATGGCTCAATAATCAGCGACAGCAAAAATTACGAACGTAGTAGAAAGATCACCGATTCTTTAGAACAAAAGTACAGTCTGCACTCAAAAGAAAAGAATCAGAGCGAGGCATGGCAACTTGCTCCAATAGATGTTAGCCAGGGGAACTTAAAAAAACAGGTGGCTAATGTCATAAAACCGCTCTCTGAAATGTATTCTTTTCAGACTTTAGGCGAATAT
>JBKECE010000071.1:0-7044 GCA_047974325.1 Dysgonomonas sp.
CTCCCATTTTCACCTGCTAATTACTGATAAAATCTATTATATTGACATATCTTATAGTCAGTATACATATTCTTCGGTGTATAATTTCAATACTTTACACTATTCCTCCAACTAGTAAATACCTCAAGATTTAACATATCAAATCAACAAGTCCGAATATGATGCAAATCATTGAATATAAGCCAAAAACCAAAGCCTTGTTGGGACTCTGGGTTAGACTACTGCCTGGAACTTGAATTCTCCATTTTCCCAAAAGCACAAACAGCTAATAATAAGAAACTTACGAATTAACAATTTCTACATATACTAATTTTAAGAAATAATTTAACGCTAAATGATGAAGATCAATGATGCCAGAGTTGTGCTAAATCGTGGCCGCGAGATAAAATACATGACCAACTAATAATTATAGTAGAATTTTCCTATATACTATATTCAATAGTATACAGGTTATAATATTTCATCAAAACAGCGAAACGAATGTTAAATCATACCTAAATACCTTCTATTTATAGGTACGATCAAGTTGATATAATTATACAATGATTTATAAGAACAGATGAAAGAGACGTTTAAAATCTTATTTTTTGCAAGAAAAGACCAACTGAAGAACAATGGTTTGTCAACTATTATGATTCGCATCACAATCAAGGGAAAACAAATACAATTCAGTAGTGGCTTAGATGTAGAGCCATCCGCATGGAACCAAAAAGAAAACAGGGTAACGGAAGGATCTTTCCTTTACCTGAATACTTACTTAGAAGAAATAAGAAGTAAGATTCAAAGAATTTATGCCGAATTATCATTAAAGTATCAAAGTTTATCTCCGGAAAGGTTGAAACAGGCCTATTTAGGAAATAATGCAGAGATGTTACTCAGCTACCAATTCAGAGAACAGGTAAAGATATTCCGCTCCAAAAACGGAAGAAATATCAGCAAAAAGACGGCTGAATGCTATAAATTAACACATCAGCGAATTGAAGAGTTCGTGATAAAAAAATACAGAAAGAAAGATATTGTCATTCATGAGATTGACCTGCTGTTTCTGGAACATTTTTATACTTATCTGAGAAAAACATACAATTGCAGTAACAATACGACCATCAAGTACATGAAACGTTTTGCTGCTATTATGAATTTTACAGAGAAGACGGGATTATTGCAAGTGAACCCTTTTCATTTATTCCGGTTTCATATAGAAAAGAAATCCCCTGTATATCTCAATGAAAATGAAATAAATTCAATTATAAACAAACCATTTATGACCGAACGATTAAACCGAATAAAAGACGCATTCGTATTCTGCTGCTGGACGGGGTTATCGTACACGGATATATATAATTTGAAAGTATCTGATATTGAATATCGGAACAAGCAATATTGGCTTATCATTATCCGTAAAAAGACGGGTAATATATCTCAGATCCCATTATTAGATGTTCCTTTGATGATATTGAAAAGACTTCATCCGGATTTCTACATAAAAAAAGGAGACACAAAATTATTTCGAATGCCAAGTAATCAAAAAGTAAATGAATATTTGAAGGAAATTGCTTCCATTTGTAATATCAATAAGAAGCTCTCTTTCCATGTTAGCAGGCACTCATTCGCAACATTGGCTCTAAATAACGGAGTATCAATGGAGTCCGTGAGCAAAATGCTCGGCCATACAAGCATACGAACAACTTTAGGATATGCAAATATTACAAACCGGAAAATCGGATCGGCAATGAATAAAATGAAATACGGAATGAACGACTTATTTATAAAGTCTTAATATTTAGCATATACAACAACATAACCAGAGATATACTATTATTAATACTATGACTATTGTATTCAAGAACCCACCAATACTATATTTTATAATATACTATTAAGTTGGAAAGGATTCATCAAAAAATATTCTTATTTTTGATAGTATTAAAAATAGTATATATGATTATTGATTATGCCGTTACGAATAAGATTATTTCTTCCATGACGTCGATATCTGAGAAAATTGGAAGAATAAAGGAGATCTGGTCTGCCAATAAGCATATCGATTTTGATTTGCTGTGTAATGCAAGAAATATGTATGAGGCTGCTAATCGCGAGAATCTGAATCATTCCGAGGTAGAGATAGTTAATATCCTAAAGAAAAAAACAACAGAAGATGTAGATATTGATAATTACCAATTTCGTAAATTTAAGGATATTTTTTCGATGTATGCTAAGCTAGATGATTACAAAGCCTACAGTATAGAATCATTTTCGAAGGCTTATGACTTTTTATCAATTAAGCATGCTGATGAACATAATCTGAATCTGATATTTAAGGAATTGTCCGATCAGAGGTATTTTTTTCTTTATCGTATCGCTGAATTCTGCTATAATAGTTATGATTATATATGTGATGATGAAATCGTTCAATTATGGCTTATTGTCTTATTTTATCATGAACATGGTTTCGTTCTTTATTTACCCTATGCTGATATAATGGAAAAACAGTATGGTATTGATAAACTCGGGAAATACTATGACGAAGACCTGGATACTAAATCTAAAAATGCAGGTTCGACATATCCTTTTTATGAGTTTTATCTATCTGTAGTTGATCAGGCGTTGGATAAAAGCATTGAATTTCATTATAAGTTGATTCATCCAGTTTCAGACCGTGTTGAGATGCTTAAAGGGGTTATTAAGGAGCCTTTCTCCCGTAAAGATTATATGGAGTATCATAAGATAGCCTCAGCTACAGCAAGCCTGGATCTTAAAAAAGCAGTGGAAAAAGGCATACTTACAATTGATGGGGACAAGAGGAATGCGATGTATCGTTATTAAGACGAGACTATTTAAAATCTGTTTGTCAAAAGCTTATTGGTAAGTATTGCTAGTGAATGTATTATTTTTATTTCCAAACTTTTTATGTAAATCAATCCAATACCTTGATGCACTAAATTGTTTACGCCATGGTTCTCCGTTCCTTTTAATGATTGTGAAAATTTTAGATCTTAGAAGAATACATGAATTTTTAGCTCTGCTAATACATACATAACACAAACGTTGATCTTCAGCTAATGCTACTGAATTCCCTAAATGATAGTAATTAGGGAAATGCCCTTCTTCCATTCCCAATAGGATGACAGCTTCAAATTCTAAGCCTTTAGAACTATGCCTTGTTGTAAGGGTAACTTCATTGTTAGGTATTCCTAAATGAGCGAACCTGTTAATTGTAGCATTCTTCAAATTATGAAGTTTGGCTTCATTCAGCAACTTGTCCAAGTTTAAAATTTCATTAGGATATACGTCGGAATCTAACAATGTCTTTTTCAACTCTAATCCTTCAAAAATAATAGTTAACCAATCAAAAACGGTTGGTTTCTCTTTGCTCGAATTAATCACATCATAAAATATCATTTTTAGTCGTATCATTTCCCAATTCTTTCGCTTGTCATTATGAACTTCTAATAAACGCACCCAAAAAAGAAATAGATTATCAAAAGACTCATCTTGTGAGTTAGAACACCATAAAGCACATTCTTGTAACCATACAACTACTGCGCTATTTTCAAAATCCCAGTTTACAATATAAAAAGCAATATTTTCTTTTTGTAAAAATGAGGCTAAGTGCTGTATATGAGCATTTGAATGGGCGATAATTCCAATATCATTAAAAGATATTCCTTTGGAGAGAAGATTCGGAATGACTTTCTTTGCAACTACTTCATATTGTTCTTCCATCTCTTCTTCGCAGGTTATAAAAGTAAAATCAGCAGAGTCTTCTTTCCTCAGTTGCGCATTATATTTCGGAAGTGGGTCTGGTTTTAACGTTTCTAAAGAAGCCTCTATTATCTGTAGAGAACTTCTGTAATTCGATTCTAGATATATCGTTTCAACCTCATCCGATCTGGTTAGTTCACGTAAAAACTCAGGATAGCCACCATTAAAACCATAAATTGATTGATTTACATCTCCAACTGCATACAATTTTACTCCTGCATTAAAAACAAGTTCTAGAACCATTTCATGTAGAGCTTTTCCTAAATCTTGATACTCATCAATCAATAACCAGGGGAATTTACTTTGAATGGATTTTTTCACATATTCTTGTTCTGATATAATTTGAGCAGAGATATTTATTATATCGACAAAGTCAATATATTCTGTTTTTCTTAGTTTATTTTGGTATAACTGAGCCCCTTTAATAATGTCTTCTGAAAAATCAATGTCAATCTTGCTTCTTCCTGCTACAGATAGGGATCTATATTTGTTTACTTCCATTAAAGATAAATCGTCAATGCCCATCTCTTTTTTTACGGCTTCAAATATTTGATCCCTTATATTATATGGAAGTATTTTGATAGGATAACTTACATTGTATTGCGGATATAGATGAGCATAAGGTTGAATAACATGTAATAAGCTAAAGCTATGTACTGTGCCTAAAAAATCTTTTTTATTAGGAATATATCCATACCGTTTCAGCCTTTTTTTTAATTCTCGTACAGTTTCGCGACTAAAACTAATGCAAGCTAATCCACATGGCTCTTTTATACTTGATTTTAATAAACTAACTGCTTTTAAGGTCAAAATTTTCGTCTTTCCGCTTCCTGGGCCTGCAATAACAACCGTATTAGCCTCTGCCTTATAAGCAGAGAATTGTTGTTCATCTTTTTGAATTAGTTCTAAATCTTTAAAAAAGCGTTCATTCATAAGACTCCTGAACTATTTTTACGATTTTTTCAAGCCCATTCTTTATATATGTCGGCATAAGTGCCTCTGTAAGATCATTGGAAATTCGTTGTGCAAATCGTCCTTTACTTACATTCCCTTCTATTTTTTTTAGAGCCAACCAATAATCTTCATCGTCAATAGCATCCTCAAAATTTTCCTGCATTTTATCTCCACCTGTGATTAACTCTTCATAAACATTTTTAAATATATCGAGGTTTTCATCACTTTCCGCAGATTCCATCATATCTACTTCTAAGGTATAATATCCTACGAAGCAGTTTTTTTCTTGAAAAAATTCGTCTTGTTCTGAAAGCTTTTCAGGTATATCCTTATCATTCACAATAGAAAGTTCTGTTAATAATTTTCCAATAAGTTCATTTCCTCTATAACCGCAACTTGCTCCTTTAGAATGCATTATATGATAAGTTCTTTTTTCTTTATCTTCGCCTGTCTTAGTATCTTTCTCTGTGGTAATTTTATAATAATCTCCATCAGTAAAGAGAACCCATGGGATGTTCAAACAATTCAATAGCTGTACATATGGTTTGAAATTTGTGGAATCAATATTGCATACAACTATACCGTAATCATCCAAAGGGGTTTCTAATAAACTGGCAAATGCAGGAAGTAAGTATTCCTCCGTAATACCTTCTGCTAAAATAACACCTTTACCAAAATATATTTCTCCTCTTTTAACATCAATATAGCGCTCAATATCTTTCTTCTCTCTTTCCTCTATGACTAAATTGGCTGTCGAGAAGACGTTACTAGATTCTTCAACTTTCCTTATATGTACAACAGAATTTAAAGGAGTAATGGATGCAATATATGGCGAATGAGTAGTGAAAATAACAGATGTATCAGAATTATGTAAAACTTCTCTATATATTAACCTTTGCAAAACGGGATGTAAATGAGCTTCTGGCTCTTCAACAGCAAGTATGGTAAAGGATTGATGACGAAAATTGTGTTCATCCATAAAAAGATATAATTCTTTAATTTTATCTTCATCTATATCTTCTTTGAGTATATAATTCCCCATTTCTGTTTTCTCATATAATTCGGGAAGAATTTTGTCCGAATCATCTTCCAATAGTTCTTGATACTGTTCTTCTTTAATAATAGATAATATCGTCTTGTCTTTTAATAGGATAAGTATCAATGATATATATAGTATGTTTGCTAACCCAAGACTTAGTTCCGATACGGGGCGTTCTTTTCTGCCCATATATACTTGTAAATTATAAAGTAATCTTTCGATATCCATATCAAAAGTTCTCAGAGTCATCTCATTATCATAGTGAAGACCAGACAAGGAAGTAAAGCGATTGGCAAGAGTTTTTTTTATATGAATGATTTCATCTAATTCTAAGATACCTTTTGCAGCTTCTTTCAGAGCCTCAGATATTTCTTCCAGATGCTCAACAGAAATTTCATATTGCTTCACTAACTTGTATAAAGGTGAATTTTTACTAGCTCTTAATTCCCGCTCAACATCTCTAAGTGCCTTAATGACATATATGTTGATATAACTCCTATCCTCATTGGTGAATCTATTATCAGGATTATGACCTTTGTATATAATATATTTATAATTTATTATATTTTTATCTTCGTCATAGTCGGGGTAGAATTTATAAACGAATTGCAATGTTGGAGGTTCATCTGAAATTACAGCATCGGCAAATTGAGCAATCAGTTTGCGACTATGTTCATAACCTTGAATATGTAGTATGATTTCAATTTCTGCACCATTCTCCATTGGAGCTTCAATGCTATCGTGAAAATCATCTGAGGTTAATTGTCTATCATTATCTGAAAAATCTCGATCTAAAATAAGTTGTATTGCCTTTAGGAAATTAGTTTTCCCAACATTATTTTCTCCAATAATCACTTGCTTATGGTCTAATGTAGCATCTACATTAAGATAATTTCTAAAATTCTTGATTTGAACACGTTGTATGTATGGATTTTTATAATCACTCATAGTTCTGCTTTTTAGAAGTTAACACATAATACAAAAATAGCAAAAAACTGTTTAATAAAATTGTATATTATTTGTTTTTAATTGGTTTAGTACTCAAAGAGGAGGTCGGTATTGTAACACAGAACATTCCATTGTGTATCAGGGTGAAGGTGCTGAAGATGAAATAGAAAATATTCTAAAGAAATTAGTCTGAAAAGAGATTGAAATGGTGAATAAAAACAGGATTACCCGATCCTCTGGAGATAATCCTGTTTTTATTCAATTATTCAGACTGGTCATTTTTATACCTTTCATTCACCTTACGCATATCTTTCAAAATACTTTTATCCAGCACGCGAGCA
>JBKECE010000082.1:0-24131 GCA_047974325.1 Dysgonomonas sp.
ACAGAGTCATTGAAAGAAAAATATGGTCGCAGCCAAAATGTTTATCTTATTTTCAATGGCGTTGAATCTCCTGCAAAAATTGAATCTACCGAATATATCAAATCTCTTGGGTTAACAAAAAATAAATATATTTTTGCCTTGGGACGTTTTGTTGAAGAAAAAGGCTTTCATAACTTGATCAATGCCTATGCAAATTGCAATGCAAACATCGGTTTTGACTTGGTTCTGGCTGGCGATGCAGATCACGAAACTGAATATTCACGTTTTCTGAAACAGCTGGCGACTGACAATAATGTAGTTTTGACAGGTTTTGTCACCGGAAACAAATTGGCAGAGCTGTTTTCCCATGCCGGATTGTTCGTGTTGCCATCTTTTCATGAGGGCTTACCTATTGCTCTGCTTGAGGCTTTAAGTTACGATTTGGATTGTATTGTCAGCAATATACCCGCAAATACACAAGTGGCACTTCCTCCTGAAGATTTTTTCGATCCTGAGAATGTAGATGAATTATCCGAAAAGATAGATGAAAAGCTCTCTGTTCCGGTGCGTCGCCGGCGGTATAATCTGGCTCAATATAACTGGAACACGATAGCTATGCAAACCTTTACGGTGTATAAAAAAATGCTTTAATCTTTTTTTATCGGCTCCAATCCTATTTTTTTCGCTTTCTTGAGCAAATGTTGATATGCAGCTTCATATTCATTAGGGATCACTCCATCCAGTATGGCATCTTTGATTGACGATTTTAATTGCCCGACTTCGGCAGAAGGTGCAAGTCCAAAAATATCCATTATTTCCTGCCCGTCGATCGGCGGTTGAAAGTTGCGTACATGGTCTTTTTCTTCAATATCTTGTAGTTTCTGGCGTACAATTTCAAAATTCCGTAACACTCGTTTCACTTTTGCCGGATTTTTTGATGTGATGTCGGCTTCACAAAGCGTCATCAGATCATCGATGTCATCCCCTGCTTCAAATAGTAATCTGCGCACAGCCGAGTCTGTGACTACATCTTCAACCAATGCTATGGGACGCATGTGCAATGAGACAAGTTTTTGTACGAATTTCATTTTTTCATTCAGCGGCAACTTCATTTCCTTGAAAATACCGGGGATCATTTTCTCTCCGATGAAGTTATGATTGTGGAATGTCCAACCCACTTTAGGATCCCAACGCTTTGTTGCTGGCTTGGCTATATCGTGTAGGATCGCAGCCCACCGCAACCAAAGATTATTTGTTTTGAGTGAAATATTGTCCAAAACCATCAGTGTATGGAAGAAATTGTCTTTGTGACCAATTCCTTCTTTGGTTTCAGCACCTTTAAGTGCTGTCAATTCGGGGAAGATAATGTCCAGAAGTCCAGTTTTGTCCAGCAAGATGAATCCTAGCGACGGCTTGGGTGATAATATAATTTTGTTTAGTTCGTCAATGATTCTTTCTTTGGATATGATCTTTATTCTTTCTTTGTTTCGGGCAATGGCTTCAAACGATTGATCTTCTATGTCGAATGCCAATTGTGATGAAAACCGAATGGCACGTAACATCCGTAGAGGATCATCCGAGAAAGTTATATCGGGATTAAGCGGAGTCCGAATAATGAGTCTTTCGAGGTCACCCAATCCATCAAAAGGATCGAGCAATTCGCCATAATGGTCTTTATTGAGACAGATTGCCATCGCGTTGATTGTGAAATCGCGACGCTTCTGGTCGTCTTCAAGTGTTCCATCTTCTACAATGGGCTTGCGTGAATCTCGGTGATATGACTCTTTGCGAGCTCCTACAAATTCAATTTCAGAGTTTTTATATTTGATCTGGGCTGTACCAAAATTCTTAAATATAGACAATCGAGCCTGCTTACCTAATTTTTTTGCCACAGATTCGGCGAGTTCGATGCCTCTGCCTACTGTGACCACGTCTATATCTTTTGATGGACGATAGAGGAATATGTCACGTACATATCCACCGACTGCATAGCATTCCAAACCTTTTTCATCGGCTGCTTCTTGTATTGTTTCGAAGATCTGACCCGAAAGGTGTTTCTCTATGATCCATTCGTCAACTTTTTGCATATTAATTTCTTTTTTCGAGAACACAAAAATACAATAAAACAATTATTTCCGCAGAAATAATATTATTTTTGCTTCTATGGGAACAGCAAAGAACGCTATAATAATTGGTTTTACCATTGTTTTTATGTTTGCATCGTGCGGACAAAAACAAAAAGATAGTCAGGCACAAACTTGGCTGAATGATGCAAATGAATTGTATAAGAATGGGCTATTAGATGGAGCCAAGCAAAAACTAGCTTCAATAGATTCTATCTATCCGAATGCATTTAAGCAACGCAAAGAGGGTCTTGTCTTATTACAGAAAATAAGAAAACAACAAAATGACTTAGTTATAGCCCACAGTGATTCTATTTTGACCGTATTACAGCCTAAGTTGGAAGAATTAAAAAAACAATTCATATTTCAGAAAGATGCAAAATACCAGATAAAAGGTGTTTTTGTACCAAAGAATGATCCTTCTTTGTCAGGAAATGCGACAGGATTACGCTCTGGTGTGATTGAGGGCAATAATATATTCATAGAAAGTGTGTATCTCGGAGGACAGAGACATGCAAGTATGAAACTGACTACGAAAGATGGAAAATCGTCAGAAACAAAAAATGAGACAGGCGATGGGCTCAATTATAGATCAGGAAATGTAGAAATTATCCGTTTTACTAAAATGACAGAGAACGGTATTGTTAAATTTATCTCCGAGAATAGAAATATACCTATAACCGTAACATTGCAAGGCAAGCAATCTACAAGTTATTTATTGTCGAATGCCTCTAAATTATCGATAAAAAAATCTCTTCAATTGTCTGATTTGATGACCGAAATAGAAAATGCCCAGATAGCCAGATATAAGGCAATCTCATTGAACGACTATCTGAAAGAAAAGCAGGATTCTATTGCAGCAACACAAGCTCATTGATCGTAGTCGCAGACATAAAACATCATTAAATCGCCAACATCATCACCTGCAATATCAGTCCAAGGAGTTGTTTTCGGCGTTTTTGTTTTTACAATCAACTTGTTGCGCGAGTCATAGTCGGCGATGCTTATAGTTCGGAAGCGTCGATTTACACAATCATAAACATATTCGATTAGTGTATATTTTACATCGTTCCATTTTTTCATCTTTTTCTGAATCTTTGATTCTTTTTTCTCTGATTTCGCAAAAGCCGTTCTAATCTTGCTCAGATATTCATTTTTACCGATGCTATCTGCATAAATTTTTTTTGAAGTCACTGCATATCGGAAAAAAACATCGTCCGATTTATTTTCGATCCGTTTAATGCTGGTGGTATCAATATAAACCTCCACACCTTCGGTTACGGCAAACAATTTCCATTTCTCATCTTCTTGCGTATGAGCATGAATGGCTATGAACAAAACTGTTAATACCAGAACTATATGTTTCATATCTGATCTTCTTCTATATAATATTTGGCTAATATAACTAAAAGAAAGTATACATCAATCACTCGTAGAAATTTTATATATATTTTAGCACCAACATTGGAAGACTAGCAATAAGATGGGCGAAGATTATATCTTGGAAATAAACGAAGTTGTTCCCCGATTGGGTGAAATCTGCTTTCAGAAACCAATTAATTGGAAAATTCGGAGAAAACAGCATTGGTCAATAATTGGTGCAAATGGTGCAGGAAAAACACTTCTGACCGATATATTGATCGGAAAATACGCTTTGAAATCGGGTGAAATAATTATAGAAAATAACAAAACGAAAGCTCAATATATTAAAAGTGTTTCGTTTAGGGATATTTATAGTTTGTCCGATATTCAGAATAGTTATTATCAACAGCGATGGAATGCCGGTGATGTGCATGAAGTACCCGTAGTGAGTGATCTGCTAAAAAAAACAGATGATGAAGTTTGGCTGCAATTCTTAGTGGAAATTTTCGGAATCAATGATTTGTTAGATAAAGAGATCAATCTGCTGTCGAGTGGGGAGTTGCGTAAGATGTTAATAATTAAATCTTTGCTTTTGAAACCTGGCCTATTGATTCTGGACAATCCGTACATCGGATTGGATACAGATTCCCGGATTGTATTGAATGATGTTTTCTCCAAAATTATATCACTTCAGTCTATTCAATTAGTGCTTGTGCTTTGCAATCCTACAGATATTCCTGAAATGATCACTGATGTGTTACCCCTAAAAGATCGGGATTTATTGCCACCTATGTCCCGGTCGGCTTTTTTGAAAGATGAACAATTCCAGAACAAGCTGTTTTCTACATCGAATGAGATAGACATTCCTTCACAATCAGGTAGTGCAGATAATACTTTTGAGAATGCACTCTCTTTTACTAATATCTTTGTGAAATATGGCAACCGCATTATACTCAAAGAACTTAATTGGAAAGTGAAGCGAGGTGACAAATGGGCTTTATTGGGAAAGAATGGTTCAGGGAAATCGACGTTGCTCAGTCTTGTCTGTGCTGATAATCCGCAGGCGTATGCAAATCAGATTGAACTGTTTGACAGAAAGCGCGGTTCGGGAGAAAGTATTTGGGATATAAAAAAACGAATTGGTTATGTTTCGCCCGAAATGCACCTTTATTATCTGAAGAATGTAAAATGTCTGGACGTTGTAGGTTCAGGTTTCTTTGATACGGTTGGGTTGTACCGGAAATGCACCGAAGAGCAAGAAAAAGTTGCAGAATATTGGATGCAGATATTCGGAGTTCTCCACTTAAAAGATCGTCCGTTTTTGCAAATATCGACAGGTGAGCAACGCTTAGTGCTTTTGGCACGTGTGTTTGTGAAAGAGCCGGATTTGCTCATACTTGATGAACCATTACATGGATTGGACATAAACAACAAACAAAAGGTGAAGAAAATAATAGAAGATTTTTGCAATGACAATAAATCATTGATTTATGTGACTCACTACGAGAACGAAATTCCAAGTGTTGTGGACAAACGTTTGGTTCTGGAAAAGCAGCGATAAGCAGCACTGATTCCATTTAATTAATAAAACTAAAACTTATAAGAGATTTATGTTTTTTGCGTAAGTTTGCACCGATGAAAATATTTATCAAGTCTATCATTCTTTTTTTAGTCTTCTTCGGCACCATGAATGCTCAGGAAAAGAGCGTTGTACTCGATGGGGATAGCATTGTGGCAACTCCAAACCAATTGTATGATAGACCTGATACAGCTCAGACGAATGGCGTCAAAATTTATGGCTGGACGATCTCACAGCGTTTAGGTGAACGTATGATTGTAGAAAGAGACACATCACTCTATAATTTTCATCAATCAACTTTGATGGATAGCAAAGACATTGCGGTCAGTTATCTGAGTAATATAGGGTCGCCGGCACAATCAAAAATATTTTTTGACAGAGATGAACCATCGCTGTTTAGTTTTCTTGATACTTATGGATACTCCTTGATGAAACCGGAAAAAAAAGTGTTTCTGAATACAAAGATCCCATATTCTAATATATTTTATCAACGCACCGAAAGTAGTTCACAGACGAGAGAGGAACGTTTCAATAGTGAATTGTCATGGAACATTAACAAAAAGCTGAATGTAGGGTTCGATATCAATTACCTTTATGCCCGTGGCTATTATAGTAATCTTGCTAGTAAAGAATTTTCATACGATTTGTTTGCAAGTTATATAAGCCGGAAGTATGAAATGCATGCATTTGTCTATAACAATAATTTTATTAATTCTGAAAATGGCGGATTGGCGAGCGATAGCAGCATTACCGATCCTGTGAAGAATCAGTCGTTCAGAAGTTCAACCGATATCGATGTCAATTTTTCTGATGCATGGAACAGAGTGAAAGGTCGTCAGATATACTTGAATAATAAATATAATCTTGGTTTCTCTCAAACGGATACCATTCCTGTTAGCAGTATTATCCTTACATCTTATTATGCTGATCAACAGCGGAAATTTATATCCGAAGATGATAGTTATGTGGGCACGACTGCGAAAACAGCTACCGACTTACAATATCAGGAAAATAATTACACTTCTCCTGCCAATGACAATATGGCTTATTGGTCATTCAAAAATACACTGGGAATATCATTGAACGAAGGATTCCGAAAATGGGTTAAATTTGGTTTGACCGCTTTTGTTGAGCAGGATTTCAGAAAATATAAACTCCCGAATAAAACATTTGCATCAATGCAGATAAGTACGCTGGAGGCGCAGAATGCAACTGTTATTGGTGGTGTTTTGTCAAAGGAAAAGGGTCGGCTCTTGCGTTATCGGCTATCTGCCGATTTAGGCGTTTTAGGTTATAATTTGGGCGAATTCAGGGCTGCCGGAAAATTAACTACACGAATCAAATTCGGCGGAAAAGATGCTGAAGTAAGTGCCAATGCCTATATAAAAAATCTCAAACCAACTTTCTTTGAAAATAATTTCTATTCAAAATACATTTCATGGGATAATAATTTTAGCGATATACGGCGTGTTTATGTCGGTGGTGAAATATACTTGCCCCAGACCAAAACCCGAATAAAAGGAGGGGTGGAGAATCTGCAAAATTATATCTATTACGGTTCGGATAAATATATTGCTCAGGAGGGAGGTAGCATTCAGGTTATTGGTCTCCAATTGGATCAGAAACTGAATGCAGGACCACTGCATTGGGACAATCAGATAGCATATCAGGTGAGCAGCAATACAGATGCGTTGCCTTTGCCTCTGATCAGTGCATATTCAAATGTTTATTTGCAAACAGTGTTGTCAAAGGTTTTGACGTTGCAAATGGGTGTGGATGCCCGATTATTCACAAAATATTATGCACCGGGATATGATCCGGTCATACTCCAGTTCTATAATCAAAAGGATACAAAAATCGGGAATTTTCCGATCAGTACAGCATATATTAACTTGCATTTGAAAAAAACGCGCTTTTTTATAATGATGTATAATATTATGAAAGGTGTCGGAAACCGAGAATATTTTACTACGGCGCATTATCCTGTGAATCCGATGATATTTAAAATGGGATTGTCTTGGGATTTTGATAATTGATCTAAGATTTGATGTTCTATGAAACCGAAAAAACGCACCAATCTTATTTATTTCATATCAGGATTATTACTTGTTGGCTTCTTTTTGTTTTTCATATTCAAGAGCAATAGATTTGGGCCTCGTGATTATGCACAAATAGAGAAAATGGATACATTGCACATTGTCACCAATTTTGACCAAATTGGTTACTTCGTATCCGGCGATACAATAGCAGGGTTTAATCATGATTTACTGCAAGGATTGCAGAGATATACGAAAATTCATTTTGCCATTTCAGTAGAGAATAGTCTCGAAAAAAGTTTTGAGGATTTAAAATCCGGAAAGTATGATCTTATAGCCCGTAATATAGGTGTAAATGCCAATTTGAAATCAATGTATCTGTTCACGGATCCCATTGTGCATAATAAGCTGATACTTGTGCAGCGTAAAGCGGAATATAATAACGGATTGCAACCGATAAGAAGCCATCTTCAGTTAGCAAAAAAGACTATATATGTGCCTAAAGATTCGCCTAGTAAATTTCGCCTTAGTAATCTGGAGCATGAGATAGGCGATACGATCATAGTATTGGAAAATAACATTTATGAAGCACCGCAACTGGCAATGATGGTTGCATCACATGAAATAGACTACACCGTATGCGATATAAATACGGCACAAGAATTAGCCGCAAAAATACCCGAATTGGACATAAAAACAGATATTGGATTCACTCACTTAGAGTCTTGGTCTGTAAGTAGAAAGTCTCCTGTTTTATTGGATTCTTTGAATACATGGATTGACCGATTCAAGCGAACTCCGGAATATCAGAAGATATACCACAAATACTATAATTAGGAATCCCCTTTCTAATAGATGATGCCTGTATAAAATTGCAAGCATATCAGAATAATCATTATATTGCTTTTGATATTTGATAAAAAATGATTAAAATTGTAATCTTCACTTTGCATAAAGTGAAGAAAAGAATTATCTTTGTTACCCATATCTAATAATATATATTGGTGGAAGCTTTTTTTCGGACACATAAGTATTTGGTAGAACATTTGGGAAGTCCGGTCGAAAGACAGCTAATGGATGAAATAAACTGGGACGACCGACTTATAGCCATCAAAGGGACAAGAGGAGTAGGTAAAACTACATTCTTGTTGCAATATGCCAAACGATTTTACAATCTTGAAAGCCGCGATTGTTTATATATAAATATGAATAATTTCAGCTTCACTTGTCGTACTATTTATGATTTTGCAGAAGAGTTTTATTTTAAAGGTGGGAAGACACTGCTCATAGATCAAGTGTTTAAATATCCGGATTGGGCTGCAGAACTTAGAGCTTGTTACGAAAACTTTACTGATCTCAAAATTATATTTACAGTTTCGACTGTGATGAGGCTAGGAGAAAATCCGGAAATCTCACATATTATTAGGTTCTATAATCTTCGAGGATTTTCGTTTCGTGAATTCTTAAATATTATTACAAATAATCATCTCAAGGCATATTCACTTGATGATATATTGTCCAATCATGAAGCAATTGCTACAGAGATATGCTCAAAAATAAAACCATTGGCATATTTCGGAGATTATATTCATCATGGATATTATCCATTCTTTCTGGAAAAACGCAATTTTTCTGAAAATTTGTTGAAAACCATCAATATGATGTTAGAGATAGATATATTGTCTATCAGGCAAATAGAGCAATCTTATTTGTCGAAAATAAGAAAGTTATTATATCTGCTTTCTTTGAGTTCACCGGGTAAACCGAACATCAGTCAGCTAAGTCTCGACTGTGAAATATCGAGGGCTACAGTTACAAACTATCTCGATTATCTGAAAAATGCGCGTCTGATAAATTTATTGTATCGCGAAGGAGAGGAATTCCCGAAAAAACCTGATTTGGTATATATTCATAATACAAATCTGATTTTTGCATTCAAACCTGGACCGGGAGACGATCAGGTTTTGAGAGAAACATTTTTTTACAATCAATTGCATCACAACGATTGTAAACTAAAAAAAGGAAATAAAACAGGTATATTCATAGTTGAAGATAATGACAAAAAATATACATTCAAGATAGAGGGTGCAAAACAAAAGAACAGTAACAAAAAAGCAGATATATATACCACAACAGAAATGATGGAAGTGGGAGAGGGAAACTCCATCCCATTGTGGTTATTTGGCTTTTTATATTAAAAATAAGGAATCTAGAATTAAGTTAAAAGCTTCAGTTGATTAATAGACATGATCCGGTGTAATAACCAGGGCAGAACACTTAAATCATTCAATAGTTAGTTTAAATAATACCAACAACTAAAAAAATAGTAAACTATTACAGAGTATGGCAAAAGAAAAAAAATTTTTAACCTGTGATGGAAATCAGGCTGCCGCACATATATCCTATATGTTCAGCGAAGTTGCTTCGATCTATCCGATCACACCATCATCAACAATGGCAGAATATGTTGATGAATGGGCTACAGCCGGACGAAAAAACATTTTCGGCGAAGTTCTCAGAGTTCAGGAAATGCAATCGGAAGCAGGAGCGGCAGGAGCTCTTCACGGATCGCTTCAGGCAGGAGCTCTCACTACAACATATACTGCATCACAAGGTCTCTTGCTGATGATTCCTAATATGTATAAGATTGCAGGGGAGTTGCTTCCTTGTGTTTTCCATGTTTCAGCACGCGCCTTGGCAGCGCAAGCTCTTTCCATTTTCGGAGATCATCAGGACGTGATGGCTGCGCGCCAAACAGGTTTTGCGATGTTCTTCACCAATTCGGTACAAGAAGTGATGGATTTGGCTGCTGTTCCTCATTTGGCAACACTTGAAGCACGTATTCCTTTCATGCACGTATTTGATGGGTTCCGCACATCTCATGAAATTCAAAAAATTGAGATGTTAGAAAATGATGACATTATACCATTGGTCAATCAGGATGCTTTGAAAGCATTCAGAGACAGGGCGTTGAATCCTGAAAAACCGGTTACTCGTGGTACAGCTCAGAATGATGATATTTATTTTCAATCACGCGAAGCATCTAACAAGTTTTACGATGCTGTTCCTGAAATAGTCGAAAAATATTTGACTGAACTTGCAAAAGTAACAGGCCGCAAATATGGTCTATTCGACTATTATGGAGCTGAAGATGCAGATCGAGTGATCATCGCAATGGGGTCGGTATGTGAAACTATTCGTGAAACTATCGATTATCTGAATGCTAAAGGAGAAAAAGTAGGATTGGTTGCTGTTCACTTGTATCGTCCGTTTAAGGCAGAAGCATTTCTTTCGGCAATACCTAAAACAGCGAAAAGAATTTGTGTTTTAGACCGTACAAAAGAACCTGGAGCTCTAGGACAACCTCTTTATTTGGATGTTAAGGACTGTTTCTATGGTTCGGAAGATCAACCAACAATTGTTGGCGGTATTTATGGCCTATCATCTAAAGATACCACTCCTTCTCAGATCATGTCTGTTTATGAAAACCTTGCAATGAAATTACCTAAAAACGATTTCACTATAGGTATAGTTGATGACGTGACATTCAAATCACTTCCATTGAAAGAAGAAATTGCTGTAGATGATAGTAATTATGAAGCTAAATTCTATGGATTAGGTTCAGACGGAACTGTGGGCGCAAACAAGAATACTGTAAAAATCATTGGAGACAATACCAATAAATATTGCCAGGCATATTTCGCTTACGACTCCAAAAAATCTGGAGGATTCACATCATCTCACCTTCGTTTTGGAGATCATCCGATCCGTTCTACTTATTTGGTGAATACTCCAAACTTTGTGGCATGTCATGTTCCTGCTTACCTTCATCTTTATGATGTTACCAAAGGTTTGAAGAAAGGTGGAACATTTCTTCTGAATTCTGTTTGGAGTAAAGACGAAGTGGGAAACTATCTGCCGGATCATGTAAAAAAATATTTGGCAGTAAATAATATTAATTTCTACATTATCAATGCAACTAAAATTGCAACTGAAATAGGTCTTGGAGGTCGTACCAATACAATCCTTCAATCGGCATTCTTTAAGATATCGGATGTGATTCCTTACGATTTGGCTGTGGAACAGATGAAGAAATTTATCGTAAAATCGTACGGACGTAAAGGTGAAGATGTTATTAAGAAAAATAATGCAGCTGTAGATCGTGGTATAGAAATAGAAAAAGTAGATATCCCTGCCGAATGGGCAAACCTTACTGTCGGAGACGAAACAAAAGATGATGCTCCTGAATTCATACAAAAAGTTGTACGTCCTGTTAATGCTCAAAAAGGATATGATATTCCTGTATCGGCATTTGTTGGTCGTGAAGACGGTACTTGGGACAATGGTACAACTTTCTATGAAAAACGTGGTGTGGCAGCATTTGTTCCTGTTTGGCACGAAGAAAATTGTATTCAATGTAATCAATGTGCTTATGTATGTCCTCATGCAACAATTCGTCCGTTCGTTCTGGATGCTAATGAGCAAGCTAAAGCACCTGAGAGTGCAACATTGTTGAAAGCTCAGGGTAAATCATTTGATGGAATGGGATTCCGTATTCAGGTTGACGTTTTGGATTGTCTTGGCTGTGGTAACTGTGCAGACATTTGCCCCGGTAAAAAAGGTAATTCGGCTCTCGAAATGGTTGAAATCGGCACACAATATCCTGAACAAAATAATTGGGATTTCATGGTCGAAAATGTTACAAGCAAAGCTCACCTTGTTGACATCAAACAAAATGTTAAGAACTCTCAGTTTGCAACTCCTTTGTTTGAATTCTCAGGAGCATGTTCCGGTTGTGGAGAAACACCTTATATAAAATTGGTTACACAATTATATGGAGATCGTATGTTGATAGCTAATGCAACAGGATGTTCTTCTATTTATGGTGGATCTGCTCCTGCAACTCCATACACAACAAACGATAAAGGTAAAGGTCCGGCTTGGGCAAATTCATTGTTTGAAGATAATGCTGAATTTGGTCTTGGTTTTGCTATTGCTAATATTAGTTTACGCAACAAGATCGAAAAATTGATGAATCAGGCTTTAGATTGCGATAAATGTTCGGCTGAAGTTAAAGAACTTTATAAAGAATGGATCGCGGATAAAGATGAAGCTGAAAAGACAAAAGACATAACAGCCAGATTGTTACCTATCCTTGAAAAAGAAAAAGAAAATTGCGAGTATTGCAAAGAGATATATGAATTGAAACAGTATCTCGTAAAACGTTCTATCTGGATTTTCGGAGGTGACGGATGGGCTTATGATATAGGCTTTGGAGGTTTGGATCATGTGATAGCTTCGGGTGAAGATGTAAACATTTTGGTGCTTGACACAGAGGTGTATTCTAATACCGGAGGTCAGTCTTCAAAATCTACACCAGTGGCAGCTGTCGCAAAATTTGCGTCAGGGGGTAAAAAAGTCCGCAAAAAAGACCTTGGTATGATTGCAACTACTTATGGTTATGTTTATGTTGCACAGGTTGCTATGGGAGCTAATCAGGCACAATGTCTGAAAGCGTTCCGTGAAGCAGAGGAATATAAAGGACCTTCTTTGATCATTGCATATTCTCCATGTATCAGCCACGGTTTGCGTAAAGGTATGGGACATGCCCAAGATGAAGAAAAAGTTGCTGTTGAATGCGGATATTGGCATTTGTGGCGCTATAATCCAATGTGGGACGAAGAAGGTAAGAATCCGTTTACAATGGATAGCAAGGAACCGGATTGGAGCAAATTTCAGGGATTCTTGGGCAATGAAGTGCGCTATACATCACTTCAGAAATCAAATCCTAGTGAAGCACAAGATCTTTATAGTGCAGCACAAGACAATGCTCAATGGAGATATAAGAGTTATCAACGTCTTGCTAGTACTGCTTTTGATTCATTTGATGAAACCAAGAACATACAAGAATAAATAATATTCATATAAGCTATTAATAAACAAGCCTGCTAAGATGTCTCTTGGCAGGCTTGTTTTGTTTTATTCTATTGGCTGAAAATCAATCGATCAACTGTAATTTACTACTTAACTTGATCGCATCATTATATAAAGAATCTGAAGCTACAATTGCTCTCAACAGAAAATAATTGATGCGTTTAGCAATCACATGTTTTGAGTGTTAGAAATGTCAAGCCTTATATTTACAATATGTCATGTAGAGATTCTTATCGGTAGATGTTATAGGGAAGCTAACTTTATAAAGCAGATATTTTTATGAGTATACATGAGAAAAGAGGAAGATAATTAATTATCTTCCTCTTTCAAATTATATAGATATAGGTTATCTATTCTTTTTACTTTGTGCTTTTATTTTCCTTCGTTTCCAGAAAGTTTTTCTTTCAAAGCAGCAAGTTCTTCGATATCTCAAAGAGTTGTTTTTTCAGGAGATGAAGCTATTTGAGCCGCATCATTGTCTTTCTTGGTTGTTCTCTTTCTCTTTTCAGATGAAGCACCGTCTTTGGAATCAGCTTTTTCGTCTTCAAAAGTTCTGCTGTGAGAAACAATGATTCGTTTAGAATCTTTGTTGAATTCAATTACTTTGAAATCCAATTTCTCATCTGTCTGAGCCTGTGTTCCATCTTCTTTGACAAGATGTTTTGGAGTGGCAAACCCTTCTACTCCGTATGGGAGAGAAATAACAGCACCCTTATCAACTATTTCAACTACTGTGCCTTCGTGTACAGAACCTACTGTAAATATAGTTTCAAATACATCCCAAGGATTTTCTTCCAATTGTTTGTGACCAAGGCTCAAACGGCGATTTTCTTTGTCTATTTCCAGAACCTGAACATCAATATCTGCTCCAATCGAAGTGATTTCACTTGGATGTTTGATTTTCTTAGTCCATGAAAGATCCGAAATGTGGATCAAACCGTCAACACCTTCTTCTATTTCAGCAAAAACGCCAAAATTAGTGAAATTGCGGACTTTTGCAGTATGTTTGCTTCCAACAGGATATCTGGCTTCGATATTTTCCCATGGATCTGGTTTCAATTGTTTGATACCCAAAGACATTTTGCGTTCGTCACGATCTAATGTCAGAACAACAGCTTCTACTTCATCACCTACAGACATAAAGTCTTGAGCGCTGCGCAAATGTTGAGTCCAGCTCATTTCCGAAACGTGAATAAGACCTTCAACTCCGGGTGCGATTTCGATGAAAGCACCATAGTCTGCCATCACAACAACTTTACCTTTCACTTTGTCACCAACTTTGATGTCAGCACTCAAGGCATCCCAAGGATGAGGTGTCAATTGTTTTAATCCTAAAGCAATACGTTTTTTGTCATCGTCGAAGTCTAGGATAACAACGTTGATTTTTTCATCTAATTTAACCACTTCTTCCGGATGTTGAACACGTCCCCATGAAAGATCAGTGATGTGAATGAGTCCATCTACGCCGCCAAGGTCGATAAACACACCGTATGAAGTGATGTTTTTGACAGTACCTTCAAGTACCTGGCCTTTTTCCAATTTAGAGATGATATCTTTCTTTTGTTGCTCAAGTTCTGCTTCGATAAGAGCTTTGTGAGACACAACAACGTTTTTGAATTCATGATTAATTTTAACCACTTTGAATTCCATTGTTTTATCTACAAATACATCATAGTCGCGGATTGGCTTAACGTCAATTTGAGAACCTGGCAAGAATGCTTCGATTCCAAATACATCAACAATCATACCGCCTTTTGTACGGCATTTGATATAACCTTTGATGATTTCGTCTTTTTCAAGAGCTTCGTTAACACGATCCCAAGAGCGTGTTGCGCGTGCTTTTTTGTGAGAAAGGAGCAATTGTCCTTTTTTGTCTTCTTGGCTTTCGATGTATACTTCTACTTCGTCACCAATTTTCAGGTCTGGGTTGTAACGAAATTCGTTCATTGACACAACTCCATCTGATTTGTAACCGATATTAACAACGACTTCGCGTTTGTTCATCGCTGTTACTTTTCCCATGACTACTTCTCTGTCGTTAACTTTACTCAAAGATTGGTCATAGATGTTTTCCAATTCGCCTTGACTTTTGTCTGTTAGTGCATCTCCTTTTTCGTATGCATCCCAATCGAAATTGTCTAAAGGCTGTACGTTTTTTAATTTTTCTGATTCAATCATCTAATATAAAGATCTGACACCGGGTCTGATCAGTATCGTTAAAAAGTTAAACATTAAATATTGCTCCTAAAAGCGGTGCAAAGATATTGTTTTTCAAAGAATAAACAAAGTTTTATAAAACAAAAATAGCTACAACTCCGAATGAGAAATTGTAGCTATTCTAGATATTATTTATAATAATTATTTTGCCGGAGTATAAACTCTTGATTTTAATTCTTTGTCGAGAGTGAAGATTCCAAATCCATTATCTTTAATCAACTTCAGGCTGTCAACATATTCTTGGGCAGTTTCTTCTTCTTCTACCTGTTCATCCACAAACCACTGTAAGAAAGATGCTGTTGCATAATCTTTTTCTTCATGTGTCAGTGTAACCAGATTATCAATCATTGCTGTTACTTTTTTTTCATGAGCCAAAGCAGCTTCGAAAGCGGATAAAGGAGAATCCCATGCCAGAGGAACATCTTTTATGGCTACAAGTTTCACTTCTCCACTACGTGAATTTATGTAGTTGAACATCTTCATTGCATGATCTAGTTCTTCTAGATATTGTACTTTGAACCAGTTGGAGAAACCTGATTTTCCTTCTTTTGCAAAATGGGCTGACATTGATAAGTACATATAGCCAGACCAAAATTCAGCATTAATCTGAGCATTCAATGCTTTTTCTATTTTCTTACTTAACATAACTAAATTATTTTATAATTAAAACTAACTTTTTCGTGATACAAATATATAAATAAAGAAACAAAAATCGGCTGTCTTAGTTCAAGGCAGCCGATTCTTTATTTTTAATTTCTAGTCATTCTTTATTCAAATTCATCAGCAGGGAAGCCTGTTCTCCTGAATCCTGATACTTTTGTGTAAGTGAATCCATAACTATCATCACTGAATTTTATATAGAACACAATACTATCAACTGGCATACCACTTGGTGATGTTGCTGCACCTTCGAGTATCTTACCTCCGATGATTTCTACCGAGCTGTCATAAGAGAGGTTCGGTATAGAAGAACTGTTCGCAAAAATTCTTTTAGGATAATTTACTCCCACTTTTGCTTTAAAGTCCCAATAAGCACCATCGTCAGAAATGAACATAGAATCAGCTGTATTTGCTGCAGTATTGTATGTAAATAATAGAGAATGTGCATCAGAATATACATAATCCCATGTCCAATTTTCTATATTGTCTACTGATGGCATACTTCCTTCACCCCCAAAAAGGTAGTTATATTCTTCCACACTGCTTTGGTAAGTAACCCACCAATCTCCAGCCATTTTTTCAACTGCAGTACCTCCCGGTTCTGTTTTATCATCCTCGCAACTAAATAATACGAACGAGAAAGCGACAATTATCAATAAAATATATTTTTTCATATTCCTGTTTTATTTACTTAGTTTTACGTTAAAATTATACGCATTAGCATATTGGGCAGACCACGAAATGACTCCTGTTGACGGATCGTATAATCCATCTGTTAGCTGATCCAAAGAGTCGCCCCATCCAGCTACACTACTCTGCAGAAGGTCTATTGTGTTATCAGCTTTGATACTTATATAACCGATCATAGCATAAGAACTACCATAGTTGGCTCTCTTGTCATAATATCCACCAAAGAAGTCAGAAACACTATATATACCAGGAACCAGTTTTTCTAATTTAACTTTATATCCCGAATAGGCGGTTACCGCTCCGGTTGATAAATTTGTTCTGTTTGTACCTGTTATAACTGAATACTCTCCGCTTAAATCGATAGTAATGCTTGGATCATATACTATAACTGATCGGGAGGTTGAGGTCACGTAACCATTTGCATTTGTAGCGGTGTATGTTATAGTGTAGAGTCCGGCTGCATCGGTACTTATTTCATCCAAACCTGTAATTACTACAGAGGAAGTTACATCTTTTCCATTTTCATATGCCCGAACGCCTGCGTCAACATACGTAGTGCCTAATTCAACTAACTCCAGAGCATTACCTTGCAAATCGAATGCAACAAAATATTCGAGTTTGGAAGGGTCCTGTGAATCTTTTTCGCATCCGTAGAATAGACCTATTGTACAAACTAATGCTAAATATATTATTCTTTTCATATCTCTTAAATGTATTAATTATTTATTATCCCACCAAACAGGACTCACTAGAGTTGTTCTGTCTTGGTTTTGCGGTGTGTTTTTGTTTGTATTAACAGCCGAAAGTGGAACATAAAGCCGTTTGACAAGTTTTCCTTCACCCAACAGATTGACCCATGGAGAAATTAAATTTCCGGGGGTATAAACGGTTCCGTCTGCTTTGATCTGACTTGCTGTGCTAGCTGATAATTTTGGATAACCCATCCGTCTTACTTCAGACCAAGCTTCTGCATTATTAAGCATACACAAGGCAACCCATTTTTGCATTCCAATAAGTTCTAGTTTTTCGTCTGTTGTGGTTGCACTAGACCATGCAGCCTTGTTGCCGTTTGCATAAATGGCTGTTGGGGCTAATCCTCTGGTTACAAAGTTCGAATCAATTGCTGCTTCGTAAGCTGTTTTTGCAGCAGCATCATCTGAATAGAACCGGAGATATGCTTCTGATTTGAAAAAAGCTATTTCACTTGATGTTATAAGATATACTGGCATCAGAGGTTTTTCTACTAAAGCACTGTAAGCACTGTTCTTGGCAGTAGGTTGTTTTGTCTTGGATCCGGGTAATTCTCCAGCATAATTTCCTGATGCAGCAGCTTTTAAATATATGTCTGCAATTCTAGTATCATCGGTACTTTGCAAATAAGAAATGATGGCATATGATCCGACATGATTGGTTGTGTTGAGTGCTACATAATTTGTCGTGTACCATGGATTTCTTTTATTTGCTTCGTCTGTATACATTGCGAACTTTATATCGCTTGCTATAAAATTATTTTCATCAATAAGTTTTTTTATTGCTACAGAATTGTCTTTTACATTTGAAGAACGCATATAGATGCGTAAGCGTATCGAATTTGCAAATTGTATCCATTTGGAAATATCTTTGCCCAAAAGTAAATCTCCGGATATATATGATTTTTTATCCAATTTAGCTTGGGCTTCATCTAATTCTGTCAATATTCCGTCATAGATACTCTCTCCTGATTCCCAATGTGGTAATGGTATTTCATTTCCTTTAAGAGCTTCTGAATATGGGGCTTGATCCATATAATCGACTAATATCTGATAGACATATGCTCTCAATACTGTGGCAAGAAAGTAATCTCCGCCATTGTTTTCAGCTGTAGCTTGCTTTCTGATGACTTCCAGATCCATTAAAGCTCCGGCATAAAGATTTGAATAGCTTCTATTATACAAGTCCTTGTCGAACGAATATTCCGCCAGATCATTATACTGATTTGATTCAGGCATCTGATCTGTGTATTGAGCGAAAAAAGCTGCTGTATTATGGATGTCACCACCAACTGCGCTGGCTATAAAATTCTGCGCAGACGGTATCAGCAAACTGTTTTGCACTTCTTGAGCACTATTTGGATTAGTGTTAACATCTAAATAATCGTCACAACTAACCAAACTGGCCCCTATAATGATTGATAATATTATTTTTTTCATGTTCTCTACAAATTAAAATTTAACCTTCACATTAAAACCATATTTTCTGCTAGTAGGGTTAGCTGAGAATTCACCATATTTACCAACCAGGTCATTACCAAATGTAGAAACTTCCGGATCAATAAAGGTGTTGCTTGCCGGAGTCCAAATAAATAGATTTGTTCCGTATACAGAAAAGTTCACAGATTGTAATGGTGTTTTTCTTAACCAGTTTTTAGGTAGATCCCAACCGAAAGAAATGGATCTTAATTTTACGTATGATTTGTCGATAAGGTCTGAGGCACCCATATCCAAACCTCCATTGTTCCAGAAGTCGTAAACTTTGGCTTTGGTGATTGCCGTTGTATTTTCAACATAAGCATAAACCGTATTACCATTAGCGTCGACGCCATTTTCTACTTTATTTACAGAGCCCGGTACGATAAATGTATTTCTGTCATTATATGTAGTTTGGATTGCATTTCCGGTAAAATAGTTGATATTCTTTGTTCTTGAATACATCAAACCTCCTTGTCTAACATCTAAGTCAGCGTGCAATGTGAAATCTTTGTATCTCACATCTGTGGAGAATCCCATTTCATAATCATAATTGATGTCTCCAACGATTTGTTGTTCTGCTGTAGCAACAGGTAAACCAGTGCTGGCATCTACTACTATATTTCCGTTAGGATCTCTTTCTGCAACGTATGCTTTGTATACTCCAATCGGCATACCTTCTATGGCATACATACCGGTAGCACCAGTTATTCCATAGATTAATGCGCTACCACCTAGTTCTTTAGCTAAAGATTCGACCTTGCTGTTGTTCTTGGTGAAGTTCCATGATACATCCCATGAGAAATCTTTAAATTCAAGAGGTCTTACGTTTACTAATAATTCAACCCCTTTGTTTGATATTTTTCCAAGATTCACGACTTGAGTTGTATATCCTGTTGCGGGATCCATATTCAACGGAAATATTTGTTTATCAGAATTTCTGTTGTAGTAGGCAAAATCAAATGAAATACGATTTTTCAGGAATGCTACGTTTGCACCGAATTCTATTTCAGTTGTGATTTCCGGTTGAAGTGTAGGATTTCCTAATTTGTTTATTAATGTGAAAGCATTATAGGAAGATGTCGCATCAGATAAAGGAAAGTTTACAGATCCAAAACCAAGGTTGACAGAACTCTGTGCATATTCCGGATATATAGAGTATACATCAGCATCGTTACCAGTTTGTCCCCAAGCTGCACGGACTTTTCCAAAAGAGATGATCTTCTTTAAATCTTCATTCAGAAGTTCGCTGAATACGAAACTTCCTGTTATACCCGGATAAAAGAACGAGTTGTTATCTGTAGGTAGAGTTGACGACCAGTCATTACGGGCAACCAATGTTAAATATAAGAAATCACGATAGCCAACTTCAGCCGATCCGAAAATACCGTATAAACGCCTTTTTGATTCATATTCTTCTACGGTCGGAGTTGCGGATGAGTTACTTAGATTATACCATAAAGGCATATCTAATCCTGTTATGGATGCAGTTAAATAAGAATATCGTCTTTCATTCACATTTAATCCGACCAATCCGGTTACATGAAAATCTGATATTTGTTTATTGTAAGATAATAATAGATCGTGATTCAGTTCTCGTCTTCTCTCCATTGTCTTTGTAACAGAACCATCCTGCTTTGCATATTGAGCATAATTTGCGGCAGAAGAATTTGTTTCGAGTATTATTTTTTTATAATCAGGCGACCCTAGCTTTGTTTCTCCTGTATTATAATCCAAACCTAAACGGTATGTGAGGTTGAAATCATTTAAAAAGTCATAAGATGCTTCCAATTTACCGAACAATTTGTCATATTGATATGTGTTTTCTTCATTTTCCAACACATAATATGGGTTGGTTATACCATATGGAGTATAATACCAGTTCGGAGTATTGAAAGGATCATTTAGATTTTCCAATCCGATAAGACTCACATCACGGGGTGTTTGATAAAGGGCATTAACCATGCTCAATCCTTGACCGGTTGCGGTAAAATTATTTTTTTGAGTTGAATAATTGATAGACTCGGATATTTTTAATCCTCCCGTTTTGTGGCTCGCTCTAGTTGAGAAAGTATATCGGTCAAATGTATCTGAATTCGTAGGTAACATCCCATTGTCACTCAATTGCGAGAATGAAACATAATATTCACTTTTATCAGTAGCTCCATTGAATGCGATACTATTCGAAGAACGGAATCCTGTATCAAAGAAATCTTTCAGATTGTTTTCTAAGGCTACATATGGTTTTATTTTCTGAACTGCATAAGGTATCTGATCTTTAGTATAAGTATACAAGCTACCCCAAAATTGCATTGAGCCGTCGAATTTTGGTCCCCAACTTCCATTTTCTATTTCTGTATGAAGTCCATACCATCCCATACCGAATTCATTTTGAAATTCCGGCAATTTAAGAATGTTGGAGAATTGTATACCTCCGTTATATTCGATACCTATTCCGTGTTGCTTTTTTCCTGATTTGGTTGTTATCAACACAACACCGTTTGCGGCACGGCTACCATATAGAGCTGTTGCTGCAGCACCTTTCAACACTGTCATAGCATCAACGTCTTCTGGGTTGACCGCATTGATGCCATTACCAAAGTCAAATGAACTGTTCAATCCATCACTTGAATATCTGGCAGAGTTATTAACAGGTACACCATCAACAATGTATAGTGGCTGGTTATTACCATTTAATGAAGAGAACCCACGTATCACAACAGATGTTGAAGCTCCGGGGTCAGATGAAGAGGAAGATACCTGCACCCCAGCTATTTTACCAGAAAGTCCTGATAGCAGGTCTGAGGCTCTGGCTTGTGTTATTTCATCACTTGTAACTGTAGTTGATGATGAGCCAATCGCTTTCTCGGAACGCTTTATACCCATCGCAGTAACTACTACTTCATCTAATTTACTGTTTGAAGAGAGTGTCACAACAATATTTGATGCGACTTCTACTTCTTTTGTTGCCATACCGATATAGGAAACTACTAAAGTTTTCCTATCAGCCTGGACGTTGAGGGTAAAATTTCCTTCAATATCGGTTGTTGTTCCAGTATTAGTTCCTTTTACTAATATGGTTGCTCCGATAATCGGTTCCCCACTGTCATTTAAGACAGTACCTCGAACGGACTTAGTCTGAGAAAACATAAGCCCTATGCTTATAAACAAGCATACAAAGACAAAAAACAATCTTTTCATAAATACAATTTTAGTTAAACTACAATAGTTTGTCGATCTCTTCTAATTTTCCTTTAATATTTTAAATGTAAGCACCAAAAATATAAAATAATAAAACGTCAACTAAATTTAAAAAGTTAAAAATGATACTAAAATTGCTTTTATTGTTTCGTTTTGGGTCATATTATGAGAAAAATGGAGCAATAAGGTTTTTTTGTGTCTGTTAATTTTGTCAAAATGAAATCATAGTATACTAGGATTAATATGATCTATAGTTTTTTTAACAATAAATCAGAGATGGGTATATAACATTGCATGAAAATGATAAAATAACAAATAATTATTATTTTCTTAATGTAAATAAAGAATCGTTAATGAGATTAATATTTGAGATTCTTAAATAAGATTCTATTGTCTTGCAGTTCTTGTAGTCTGTTAATCAGTGTGGTACGATCTTGTCTGATAGATTCGATTTGACTTTCAGGATAAAATAGTTGTAGAAACTTGTATAATTCCTCATCAGAAAAGGAATCCAGACATTTAAGAAAATTGTCAGTTTCACCCAATTCAAAATATACCAGAGCCAGCCGGTCTTTTGCATTTGGGTAATCTGCATTCAGTGATAGTAAATTGATAAGCAGATCAACTGCTTTTTGGTATTCGTCTTGTTGAATGGCGATGGATGCCAGTTTGTCTAATAGAAATTCGTTACCTCTATCTGCTTCTAGTGCCTTGTTGAAAAAATATTCTGCATTTTTTATATCATCTTGTTGTAGATATAATTCTCCTGAAACAATCCACAAATCAAATGCATCTTTTTCGATTGAATAGCCATGTTCAATAACTTTTTGGGCTTCTTCAAAATCATTTTGTTGGATATAAACAATTGCTTTTTTGGCAATCATCTCTATATTTACCGGATCCATATCCAAACCTTTGTCGAGATAAGCGAGGGCTTCATCATATTTTTCGATAGTAATGTAGCATTCGGCTAATGACAGGTATATGGAAACATCCTGTGGATTGATTTGAAGGCATTCTTCAAATTTTTGAATTGCATCTTCAATTCTGTCTGAAAGCGATAGGCAATGTGCCATCAATTTCAGTAGTGCAATATCTGAGTTATTGATTGTAAGTGCAAAATCAAATGCATCAACTGCTTTTGCATAGTCTCCTTCAACAGAATGCAATTTACCGATATTCACCCATGTTTCGTAAGAATAGGGATCCATATCCAAAATTTTGTTGTTGACCTTTATGGCATCTTCAAATTTGCCGATAGATTCATAAGCAAACGATAAGTCACCTAATACCTCCAAATTGTGAGGATCAAATTCGAGGCTTTTATTGAAAAAATCGATTGCTTCATCAAATAGGTCAGCTTCGGCATAGAGAAATCCGAGTTCTGCATAGAGGATATCCTGATCAACCTCATCATCCTCAAGGACTCTATCCGTTAAGGATGAAGCCTTATCTGTTAAATCTAGTTGTAGATAACATTCAATTTTGAGCAAATATAAATCAAAATCATATTCATTGAAATATATATTGAGATATTCCAACGCTTCCTGATAATAACCTTCGTATACAATAGCTTTCGCTTTTTTCAGGATAAGGTTTTGATTCTCTGGGTGAATGGATAAGGCTAAATCCAGAACAGATTTAGCCATATCCAAATTATCCATTGAGTCATAGTAATCAATCAGTTCATCGAATTCGTCTGCGTCCAGATAGATACTTTTCTTTGAGAGGAGAGCTTGCTCGTATCGTTCTGCTAAATCCGAAATATTTTTTTTGCTCATTAATGTTTTATTGTTTATTCTTTTCTTTTGCCCAAGAATCTTTCAACGATACGGTTCTGTTGAATATCAGATCCGATTTGGTAGAATCCGGGTCAAGATTGAAATAACCGATACGTTGAAATTGAAAATGATCATATGCTTTGGCTATTTTCAGAAAAGGTTCAGCTTTGCAATTGGATAAAACGGTCAAAGACTTTGGATTAAGCATTTCTCTGAAATCTTTGTCTTTGTCTTCCGATGTGTCCTCTTCATTGAATAGACGGTCATATATCTTGGCTGTTATGTCTATTGCATCCACGCACGATACCCAATGGATTGTACCTTTTACTTTTCTGTTGCTTTCA
>JBKECE010000104.1:0-2693 GCA_047974325.1 Dysgonomonas sp.
ACACTTGTGCCAAAATGGGTCGAAGGCGAGCTCAACATGGATGCTTTGTCCAAATTTTATGCCGATTATCTAAATTTTATGCATAAGAAAGGTTTTGCCATATCCTACTTGGATTTATCCAACGAAAAACAGGTAAAAACCCTTGAAGCTAGTAAATATCTTACAGAAAATTTACCTAAAAAATTGGACAAGGGAGTGAATATGCCCAAACTAATAGTCCCATCGTCTTGGAGCATTGCAGATGCCACTGATTGGCTGACAAAGGTTGATATGACAAAAGGCGAACAAAACTATTTTCAAATAGCATCCACACACAATACCGGATTTGGCGGAAATTGCGAAGATTTTATGACACAGGCAAAACGGCTTGGAAAAGAGGCTTGGAACACAGAACTCCACGAATGGGTCGGGGTCGATAACAAAGAGGAAATTCTAAACTCGGATATATTTTGGGAACATATGCGTGCCGGATTCAACGGAATAGACACTTGGCTTTTTTATGGTCCTGTCAATGGTAGAGGACACACTATGGTGTGGGTCGATGGTGCAAAACAAACGATTACGAAATCTACGAAATACGAAATATTCAAACAAGTGGTAAATAACGCTTCAGGTGGGAACTATGTGGATGTGTCAACGCCATTTTTCGCGATGATTACAGTCGCTTTTATCAAAGACAACACCCTGTCTGTCTGGATTTTAAATAAATCAAAAAAACAAGTGAAGGACTTAGCTATTGATTTAAGTAAATGGATAAAAAACGAGAAAACGGTGGAACAAATAAAATGGAGCGAGATCATACCAAGAATTGGAGTCAAAACCATATTACAACCAAAGCAAACTAAATTTTTGTGCGATATAGATGCAGAGTCCTTGTATTTTTTCAAGGTAAAACTGTAAAATATGATGGCAATGGCACTTAAAGTAACTTATGACTTCTTCTAAAAAGTTAGATGTTTCACACAGACATACATTGAATAATTTACACACCTTCTTTGATTAAAACTTTAGAAGTGTCCTTTACACTTTTGCTTAATTTTGTACAATCAATAATCGAATGTTAATATGAAAAAACAACAATTGCTCAAAATAGCTTTTTTATGTATAGCCTTGCTAATCGTGTTCTCTTTTACAAATAGGAAACAAAATGTTTTGATTATTGGCGATTCAATATCCATAGGCTATACTCCTTTTGTAAAAAAAGATTTAGAGAAAAAAGCACAAGTATTTCACAATCCCGGCAACGCACAGCATACAGGTGTTGGTCTCAATAAAGTCAAAGAGTGGATTGGCGATACTAACTGGGATGTTATTCAATTCAATTGGGGCTTGTGGGATTTGTGTTATCGGTCGCCCGAATCCAAAGTGCAGGGAAATAGAGACAAAATAAACGGAATAATAACAAATTCGGTTGATGTTTATGTTGCAAATTTAGACTCTATCGTAACCATTCTAAAACAGGAGACCAATGCAAAATTAATTTTCGTAACATCAACGTTTATTCCCGAAGATGAAGAAGGCAGATTTTATGAAGATGCCATGGTATATAACGATGGCGCTATAGAAGTAATGAAGAAACACGATGTTTACGTGAACGATATCTATGCTAAATCGGCAAAAATCCATCGCAAACATGGAATGGGTTCCAATAATGTTCACTATACAAAAGAAGGATATCAAGAATTAAGTAACGAAATTGTTATTTATTTAAAAAAGATTTTAAGAAAAAGATAATCAGATTTTTATGGCTTTTTTTGCACTGACTTTATATTGATCTTAACTATTTTACTGATGAAGAAATTTTACCTATTTTTATTTAGTTTAACTTTTTTATCTGTGCTACATGCACAGGTCCCATTTGTTGTTACTTATGGTTTTAATAACGACTATACAGCCATTGTTGAGAAGGGTGAGGAAGCTGTCGGTATTAAAAACGCTGAAGTAGGCGGTGATAGACTACTCGCTTCAAAATTCGTTACAGACGGTGCTTCTACTGCTTGGGAAGGGGAAATACTCACGAATGTAACTACATTTAAGTCCACCTTTATTCGTATGAATATTCAGCCGAAGGCGTCTTATCGTTTGGTGGTTGACTCTATTGTCTCACGTCAGAAAATGAACAATACCGGTGGTGCATATAATTTTAGAGTAGGTTGCACTGTCAGCGGTACTTTGCCTGTTGAAAATGAGTCTTGCACATCTCCGCAAGCGTTCAAATCAACTTACAGTAACTATACTTATACTCCGTCTGCATCACATGCCACGGCTCAAGGAATGGATTATATCTCCACATGGATTAGTGCGCGGTGTTTATTATCAGGCTCTTCACTTTGGACGGTAGATGAGGTGAAGATTTATGGAACGTACGTAAAAATTATTGAGTCTATTCCGGATATAATTGTTTCGAGTGACAAAAAGCAAATCATGAGGTATGGTGTCGATTTGGCGGCTCTTTGGTATTTTCACAGTAACAAGAAAGAGCAATTAGCCCAACTGGCAGTAGGAGACATGAAGCCTGAATTTGTTCGTATTGCCTTTGCCAACAATTACCAAAAAGAAAAAAACGTATATGATGAGAGTGCTTACATGCAGATTTTGGAAGCAATGGAAGCCATGCGAAATGCCAACAATGATATTCTCTATTTTGGCAGTCCGGGGGCATTGCACACAGTCTATACAGATGTCGAGAAAAT
>JBKECE010000111.1:0-5132 GCA_047974325.1 Dysgonomonas sp.
AAGGAGGAGAGTTACTCTTTAACCATCTCTCGCTCAGGGCCGGAAAGAAAGCAACGATCATTACAACAAATCTAGCCTTCGATAGATGGGGCGAAATAGTCAAGGATAAAGTGTTGGTGGCTGCAATGGTAGATAGATTGACCCACAAAGCACATCTCATTAGTATGAATGGACAATCATACCGTGTTAAAGAAACTGAAAAAATGTTATCGAAAGAGATAGCTAAATAACCCTTTTACGGTCTTTGAAAATCCTTCCTTAATGGTATACTTTTCAAGTAGAAAGTGGACCCTTTTTCAATTATTATATAAATGGTATAGTTCGTCGTCGAAGTGCTACTTTGCTTATTCCCATAGTTATAAGATTAGTTTAGGGTTGAATAACTTATCTAAGTCGGGGTTTGATATTTTCACATATCGTCGTTCTTTTACTTTAGGTATATTATGATACTTCACATAATGATAGAGAGCATCACGGGTGAGGTTATACTTTTGCATGGCTTCTTCTGTAGTATAATATTCGGCTTCCTGAAACTGCTCGTAACCTTTGGCTATGTCGAAGTCTTTCTTTGAATACAGGACTTTGCGTCCGTCTTTCTTTCGGGGAATATTTTGTTCGGATACAAAACTGTATATGGCTGCCGTTGAGAGATTATACTTCTCGTGAATGTCTTCTACTGAATACCACTCTTTAATATTTTGACTTTCGCTAAAGCCTTTATTTTCAAAATATTTATCAATATGATCTTTACTGAAATATGATTTACCTCGGATCAATGTTTTAGGGATACTGTTTTCTCTGGCAATTTTATAGAGCCATGATTCTTTGATATTGAATTTTTCTTTAATCTCGGCTACTGTATATAATTCAGTTAATGGTTTTGGCTCTTTACTTGGCTTGGCTCTATATTCATACTCCTCAACATTGTCAAACATATTATCTATGTCCGCTTTACGAATAAATGTTTTACCATCCATCTGTACAGCTTTAAGATTGCCTCTGTGCAAATAACGGTAAACAGTTGTCCGTTCAATACCAAGAAGAAAAGCGGTCTCTGATACCGAGAGATATTCCTTATCTTTTATTTTATCGTATTTGTCACTTATCTTTTCTATCTCCTGCATGGTAGAATAATTTATTCCTACCATCTTGAACTGTCTCTGACCCTGCTTGTATGCTTTGGAGTTGCACTTATGCGAGCAATAACGTGTAGTCGTTTTTTGTGCGGTGAAAGTTTTTCCACAGCACTCACATTTCTTCTTTATTTGCATTTTACTACTCATAATTTCTCCTTTATTTCTCCCTGTTTTTGTTGCACTATGTTGCATGGTGTTGCACAGTGTTGCACAGTGTTGTAATCATATATTATCTATGAACAAAAATTATACCTGTTTTGCATTTTCACAGAAACGGTACAATTATGACAGAAAAACTGTCATAACATCCATTATTATCAATATTCAAATATAGAAATAGAAAATAAAAAGTCGCTATAAAATAGCGACTTAATGATTGGTTATAATTATTATCTATTAATTACGATTAGTTATCATTTGCCAATACAAAATTTACTGAATATATTACCGAGTATTTCATCTGTAGATATTTGACCTGTTATTTCACCAAGATAATGTATACATTCTCTAATATCTTGTGAGAGAAAATCTCCTGAAATACCATTCTCTAAGCCATCTGAAACACGTTGAATTGCAACTAAAGCCTTTTGTAAGGCTTCATAATGACGAATGTTCGTCACAACAACATCCTGTTCCCCAAATTGAGGTATATTCGCGGCTTCCACCAAAAGGTTTTGTAATTCGTCTGTACCTTGCTGATATTTTGCCGAAATAAATATACGGTCGGGTATTTCATCTTTAAGCAACTCCATTTTTTGCTCCTTACGTGATACAGAAATGGTATCTACCTTGTTAAAAGCAAGAATCAGTTTTTTACCCTCAGCAAGAGGTAGTATTTTTTTCGATAGATCAACAGTATGCACATCGTCAGCTTCAGCATCAGCCAACCAGATCACGATACTAGCTTGTTCCAGTTTTTTGAAAGTCCGCTCTATACCGAGCGATTCTATCTCATCGTACGTATCTCTGATTCCGGCCGTATCTATAATCCTGAATAGCAACCCATTGATATTGATAGTATCCTCAATCACATCGCGTGTTGTACCATGAATATTAGACACTATGGCTTTGTCTTCTTTCAACAATAAATTAAGTAATGTTGATTTTCCAGCATTTGTTTCTCCGATTATAGCAACAGGAATACCGTTTTTTATAACATTGCCCAAAGCAAATGAGTCCGATAATTTTTGAATATGCTCTTCTATTTTTTTTGTTGCTTGCTTCAAGTTGTCCCGATTGGCGAACTCAACATCTTCTTCCGAGAAATCAAGCTCCAATTCTATTAATGATGTGAAATTCAACAAATCGGTCCGCAATTCAATTAACTTGTTGCTGAAACTTCCACGCATCTGATTCATTGCCAAACGATGAGTCGATGCAGAAGTTGACGCGATCAGATCTGCAACAGACTCGGCCTGAGATAAATCCATTTTTCCATTCAAAAATGATCTTTGAGTGAATTCTCCGGCTGTAGCCAACCTTGCTCCTGACCCAAGCAGCAACTTCAAAATTTCTTGCTGGATATAGATCGAACCATGACATGATATTTCCACACTATCTTCGCCCGTGAACGAGTTCGGATTACGAAAAATGCTTACCAACACTTCATCCAAAACAAAATCATCTTTCAAAATAGAACCAAAATGAATTGTATTCGCTCTTTGTTCAGCAAGTTTTTTACCGGATGGAGAACTAAATACAGTATCAACAAGTTCTATGCAACCCTTACCCGACAAGCGGACAATGGAAATACCTCCCACACCGGCAGGAGTAGATATGGCTGTAATGATGTCGGAATGTTCCATAACTTATTCTTCTGATATATGATATAATCAAAAATACTATTATTTTTCGGATTGAGAAAATTAACAACTACCTTGAAAAGGTCAGAATATATCAGCCAATCACAAAAACAATTGTATGCTGTGGTACAGCCCAATCATAAATAAATTTAGCATGTGATGTCGCATTACGGACACACATATGTGAATGAGGTGTTGTTCCCAGAGTGGGACTATATTCTATCGTCTTTTTACTATTCTCATCAGACGTATTTACAGGAATACCGTGCAAGTAAGCGCCACAAGTGAAGCGGCTGGCATATGGTGCATATCCACCGGTTTTGGGTAAACCATCTTTAAGAAAAATCATTCTGGGTTTATGCTCCTGTACAACAAATATACCCTGTGGTGTTTCTTGTTGATAGGGTGGTTTATGCAATCCGGTAGTCACCGGATTCATACTCCTTATAAGCCATTTTGAATCTACCTTCTCTAAAGTTGCTATATTTTGGTTGGTTACATCTACAAAAATAGCTTTACGGAAAACGATTGTGTCTCCTATTCTTTTTAAATAACGCTTTGGGACAAGCCATTCACCGTCAAATGAAACTGTAGATACTTTTGCAAAGCGACCTTCTTCGCCCCAATATTTCACCAAAAAACCATCTCTACCATAACGTTCGCCGACCGCAGTGTCATTCAAAGCAAATAATGGAACCGACTGAAATCGCTCCACTCCCATCATATCCGATATTCGGGTATAAGCATTTCGTTCGAATTTCTTCACCAAAGGAGCTTCACCATTCATATTTTTATAATTCTGGAGAATCGCCCAATCGGAATGTTCTGTTTGTACAGAATCGAGCAAAAACAAGCCTTGCTTTATCTTATCCCATTGAAACATTCGGGTAGTATCCTTATATGGATAACTATCCGGCAAGGTATATTGATCATAAAGGAAATCTTTTTCCAGAACAATATCTTCGGGTTTTATTTTTTTCGATTCCGTTTTTTCTTCTGTTATACGATGTGTCATATTCTCATTTTCGTTCTCTGAGTTTTGAGTACAAGATGAGAATAAAAGAACGGCTATAAAGACAATCTTCCCAGATCCATTGAACTTTTTGAAAAAAGAGATATTAACCATAGCAGACACAATTGAAATAATCACAATCAAAGGTAGTTAAAATTTTAACATCATCACGTGTATTCTTGTTCACAATCCGTATCTGGCATTATAGGATGCGTTCGTTTACAAGTCTAATTCTTTTTTCTCATAAAATTTATTAGATTTGCATTGTTTAAATCTGAAATCTCTGAAAATGGTAAAGTATAAAAGAGTTCTGCTCAAACTAAGCGGCGAATCCCTAATGGGAGATAGCAACTACGGAATCGATCAAAAACGGCTCACCGAATATGCAACACAAATAAAAGAAATTGCGGATATGGGTGTGCAAGTGAGCATTGTGATTGGTGGAGGTAACATATTCCGTGGATTGAGTGGTGCTGCGAAGGGTTTTGACAGGGTCAAAGGTGATCAGATGGGAATGTTGGCAACTGTTATCAACAGTTTGGGGTTAAGTTCTGCTTTAATCGCTATTGGACAGAAGTCCCGTGTACTAACAGCCATACGGATGGAGCCTATCGGTGAATTTTACTCAAAATGGAAGGCCATTGAAGCAATGGAAAACGGTGAAATTGCCATTATTTCATGCGGAACAGGCAATCCGTTTTTCACGACAGATACGGGATCTGCTCTGCGTGGCATAGAAATCGAAGCTGACGTGATGTTGAAAGGGACACGCGTGGACGGTGTATACACTGCCGATCCGGAAAAAGACCCCTCAGCCACCAAATTTGAGTCAATCTCATACGATGAAATATACAATCGCGAGCTCAAAGTAATGGACTTGACAGCCACAACGATGTGTAAAGAAAATAATTTTCCGATCGTCGTTTTCGACATGGACACAGTGGGAAATTTGGCAAAAGTGCTGAGAGGTGAAAATATCGGAACTTATGTGCATGCATAAACTTGAAGTAAGAAAATAAAAATATAAAATAATAAAGACTATGGCAGACATAAAAGAATTTGAAAAAAAAGCAGAAGAAAAAATGCAGTCTTCTGTCGAATTTCTGGAAGAAACATTGGCTCATATCCGTGCAGGAAAAGCTAATCCGCGCATATTGGACGGAATCAGGGTCGATTACTACG
>JBKECE010000270.1:0-2180 GCA_047974325.1 Dysgonomonas sp.
GTCGAGAAGTTAATCTTCGGTTTCGCGTTAGCGCCCCTTTTGGTTGTTACCAAGATTACTCCGTTAGCCCCTTTTACTCCATATACGGCTGTAGCGGAAGCATCTTTCAAAACAGAGAGAGACACTATTTCATTCATATCCAAGTCGTTCATATTTCTCTCAACACCATCCACCAGCACCAAAGGTTCGGACGACACCCAGCTTGATTTTCCGCGTATAGTAATCGTGGCTTCATCTGCTCCAGGTTTACCGTCTGTCATAATTGACACAACGCCTGGAAGAATACCCTGCAGTGCTTCTGACACGGAGGTTACATTACCTATTTTCTGTAACTCTTCTCCTTTAGCCGCCGAAATAGATCCAACTAATGACTCTTTTTTTTGTACGCCGTAACCAACTACAACCACTTCATTTAAACTCAAATTACTCTCGTTTAATAAGACATTTGAGTGAGATTGATTGTTTTTCAATTTTAGTTCAAAAGGGAAGTATCCTACATACGTAAATCGAAGCACTTGTCCTGCCGCAGCTTTAATTTTATAGTTCCCTTCCATATCAGTTATTGTACCTGTTCCTACATCTTTAACACGGACAGTTACTCCAATTAAAGGTTCGTTTGTTTTTTCGCTTAAGACCTTCCCTGTCCACTCCGTTTGTTGTCCGAAAGAATAAAAAGAACAACCAAAAAGGACAAAACATAAGCCAATTAAAAATTGTCTGTTTCTCATTTAAATATTATGTTTAATTTTTCCTCAGTAAATAGATTGCTAAAAATTATTTTTATGAATTAAGTTTATATTATTTTATCGTACGTCATTTGGCAAAAGTACTTAACCTATAATTGATCGACTAAGACAAATTTGGGCTTGTTTAAAATGCTCTCATATGATATTGACAATATCATCCGCGACAAAGGGCTTTTTAGTTATCAGATAGGATGCTTGTTAGTTATCTGACTGGAGGTTTGGTAACTTATCAGGTAACTATTTTATACAATTTGAAAACAGTTTGAGTAGAAACATTAAATCGAGCAACTAATTCTTCGCTTGAAGTAGAAATACATTTTTGTATTTGCTCACGATTATGTACATTTGTCTTGGCTGCGGAATGATAAATCTGTTGCATATATTTCTATTTCGGTAGAACAAAAATAATCAACTTTTTTATCTTTTCCTCTTCCGAATTCCGTTTCGGTTACACCTTCACTACACTCGGAAGAGGAAAATGCTATCAACGACGTTATGAGACATTATTACATCTAATAAAATATTCTTGTCTGTATGTTTTCGATGCTATATGTGTTGTTTGTATCCTTTTAAAGGACGATTTTTGCGATTTTATTATTTGTACGCACAACATAGACTCCGTGATTCAGAGTGAAGCTAATTGTGGAGTTATCTATTTTTATATTTTTAACCATTCTTCCGGAAAGATCGTTAACGATTAAATTTTCATTGGTTTGCAAGTTTTCAACGGTTACGGTTCCATTTTTAACTTGAATATGAAGTTTCTTGAATAGATTACTGGCTATATTTTCAGTAGGAGTTTGTATTCTTTTGAGATATTTTACCCCATACTCATTGATAAATATCTTTGGTAAAGCCCCGTCCATTTCAAATTCAATACCAGCAGATGCGTACGTCAATGTTGGATCAATTGTAGCTCCACTGATTGCTGTGGTGGTGGTATCTGTAGTTGTCTTTATGTCATTAAAATATGAAGATACTATGGTTGGAGTAATAGTTGCAGTTGTAAGCAACATATCACAATCGCGAGTACCTGACCGTAGATTATTGATTGACACCAAGTTATTTATCGTGCAAGTGGCATTAGTAATACTTGGATCAACATTCATATTTATCATTGAACTAAAGGCATTGGGCTGTATGCCAGTTAAAATTTCGGTATTTATGATGTTTACATTTTCGATTGTGAGTTTGGATGCGTAAGCAGACGTGCTAGCCGGTACCGGTAGATTTACAAAAATTCCGAGTCCCTTTTGTTCTACAGCACCATTTAGATTCAGTAGATTGACACGTGTATTCATAAAAGTAGTATTCCTTATAGTCAGATCAGCGCCAAACTTAAAGGTAAATAGTCCGGCTATATTATTGTAATTGTGAAGATATACTCCATCTATAAAGCAATCTTCGAAAACAACTTTAGTTGGCTGGGTTGCT
>JBKECE010000287.1:0-3273 GCA_047974325.1 Dysgonomonas sp.
CGTACACCGCATCCACGAATAAAAAAAATTGAAGTAAAAAATCTTGCTTATGACAAAGAAACAGAAAGCCTTCAACTTCAATTTAATAATGAAGGAAATGTGTGGACTGATGGTAATATTATGACTGACCTGTTAAATAAAAAAACGGGTAAAGTGACTAGTCTGCCTAATATTATTTTTTATACTATGCCCGGAAATAAGCGGTTGACGAGTATCAGATTGCCGAAAGATCTGGAAACTGGCAGCTATTCCGCTACGGTTCTTCTCGATTATGCTGATGAAGATAATATTGAAGCGGCGGAGTTACAATTTACGTATGAATAAGATTTATTTATTGATATTGCTAGCTCTTGTGAGCTTCGATAGGGCTTCTGCACAACTGAGTTTCAGCATCAAGTCCAGCAATAATTACATGAGTGTGAATTCATATACAGGAAAAGTGTCTAATGATGCTTACGTGCTGCGCTTTAGCTATACCGGAACTAATCTGAATGTTCCAAACTGGAAAATATCAGTCAGGGTTTTGGGTTCGATTGTCTCGACAGACGGACAAAATGTTTTCCCCGCAAATAAAATAAATTTTCAACCGACGATAGTGCAAGGTCAGGCTCAGCCTAATCCAATACCTTCCGTTTCTCAGATCGGTATGCCTGCAGTAGTCGCTCTCAATGAAGGAGGAGAAGTGTTCCTTATACCCCAATCAAATGCTCCACTTTACAATATTAGTCAATATGGAAGTTATTATAATATGGAACTTTTCTTCAATCTGGTTGTTTCAGCAGGAGCATATCTGAATAATTTACAAGGAGGTTACACTCAGAAGACATACACCCTTCCGCTTGAGTTCAAGGCTTATGGGGCAAATAATGAATTGTTGGGAACACAGCGTGCCAATTATACGATAGATGTATTCAAATTGATAGATAGTCCGGTTCAGGAAAATCTTTATTCGATACAGATCTCTAGTAGTGCTCGGAATGGTCTATTAGAGGTTAAATCTCTGTCAGACTATAATTCGGGCGTAAGTGTCACATATCAGAATGGATTGATAGTATCTGCGAGCACAGATTTTCAGATTACAACCCGTTCTATTCCTTCACTGTTTACATCAACTTCTGGCAATACTTTACCTCTTGATGTGGTTAAAATGCAGTTGATCCCCGGACAGAACAATACCTCGTCTGTCACGCCTATAAGTTTATCAAATAACGCGCAGATTATATCTACCGGAAGCTCAACAGGGAGCAGTTCGATATATTATGATATTAAATATAGCACAAAACCCAGCGATTTACGGCTGATCCAGTCTGTGATGGATGAATATACAACAACATTGTTGTATGAAATTACGCCCAAATAGAAATATGCTAGATCTCAACAAGGGATTATTTTTCTCTATATTTTTAATTTTTTGCACAATAATCTTTACTCCATTGCATGCCCAGACTTCACAGTCTATTGTTATGGATGTTGAATCCCAATTGTTGTATTCCCAGCAACAAAATCTCGTCAGTACGGTTATTAAATTTAAAAATAATACTGCTGAAGAATTTCATGGCTATTTATCTTTAGTTTTGCCGGAAGGCATCAAAAATATATCGGGAGACAATATTGATGTGACGATTCGCCCTTCCGACAGCATATTTGTTCCGGTGAAATTATTGGTGAGGAATGAAACTCATGCCGGAAAATCTACAATAGGATTCCAACTTTCAGATAATACCAAAAGAGTTGCAGAATATAAAGAATCATATATCAATGTGCCAGAGAAGATTCACCTGAACTTGATCGTTGACAATAATAATATTTTTGTTACCAACTATCATGATTCCATACAGGTGAGTGCAACCGTAAATAACCTTGGAAATAAAACTCAGGACGTAACAGTTGTGTTCAGAATACCAGATGTGCTGGGTGATCCTATTTTCGTTGAAAGAAAAGCAACTGTTCAGCCAATGAGAAATGCTTCATTTGTTTTCAAATTTTTGCCTACGAAGCAATTGTTGGAAAAAGAGCAATTTGTTGTTAATATCTCTGCAATGAAGGGTAGAGGTAAGGAATTATTTGGCAGTTCTATTGTCACAATAAAGAATGTGTCTTCTAAAAGGCAATTTCACGAAACTGAGAATTCTTTTAATATGAATTCATATCACCAAAATAATTTTATAACTGCCAGCTATAGGTCTGTGGGGAATGTATCTGATGTATATCAGGTGAGGGGAGCAGGTGGTGTGAATTTGCCGGCGGGATTTTTGGAACTTCGAGGAAATGTTTATACAACAAATTCAAACAAAGAATTTATAGTCACAAACACAGCGCTCTCATATAAACTGCATCAGAATGAATTCGAGTTTGGTAATATAAATGAATCATTAGAGATGATTATGTATGGACGAGGTGCCAAAATTTCATTAGCAGATGAAGATCGTAATAAGAATTTACAAATTGGAATTATTGATGCGGAGTACAATTTATTCAGTAAGGTTCGTTTGTTTTCAAATATTTATAGCCTTTATGCTGTTGGACGATTAGGAAATGTCAATAAGAAACGATCATTAAGTGCAACATATATTTTTAGGAATGATCCTTTAGAAGGGGTGAAACACAACATGCTAGGTGGTGAAATGAATTGGATTCCAAATGGAAAATGGGCTTTCAACCTAAAAGTACATGGAGCATCCAGTTTATATGATTTATTGAATGAATCAAAGTTATCAGCTTCATCCGAGTTGCAATATTATGGACGATGGGATAATTATACGTTGAATGGGTCTTATTATTTCAGTACTGCTTATTTTCCGGGAAACAAGAGAGGCACTCTATCCATGCAGCAAAGTTTTGGAAAAATGTTCAGAAATAACTACCAGATCAGGGCAAACTTATCATATTCAGACTATTCTCCCAAATATTATTATTACCTGTCTAACTATCATAACCGAAATTTTCGTGGCGATGCCAGCCTTTATTTTCCGAGATGGAAATCATTGACTACAAATGTCAGTTATCAGAATCAATATGAATTGTCTAATGCTTACGCATATTATTTCCCTTTACTCAGTTCCGGTATCCATATGATGTCCAATCGCTTAGTAGAACAAGTTGGTTGGTCAAGTTCCAATCTGAAGCACTTGCTGTTTGTTGGTATTGAAAACGGTTTAGTCAAATATCCTACGAAAGATTCTTATGATTTTCAGTTCAAAACAAATGTTTCTTATAGCTATCAGTGGTTTAATTTGATTTCTTCATATCAATATGGCAGTTATTATATTTCAG
>JBKECE010000089.1:0-5696 GCA_047974325.1 Dysgonomonas sp.
CGGAGCTATATGCACAATACCTGTACCATCTTCGGTGGTAACAAAATCGCCAGTGATTACACGGAAAGCATCACCATCGGGTTGCATCCAAGGAATTAACTGCTCGTAACGTATATCTGCCAATTCCGAACCTGTCCATTCCGCTACAACCTTATATGGGATCAGCTTATCTCCAACTTTATAATCTTCGAGTGCCAGATCAGCAGCCTTCGGATTGAACAGACTATCAACCAACCCTTTTGCAACTATAGCTGTTATCTTCTGTCCCGTATATTGGTTATATGATTGCACTGCAACATAAGTGATGTTAGGTCCAACTGCCAAAGCCGTATTGGAAGGCAATGTCCATGGAGTTGTAGTCCAAGCCAGAAAAAAGGGTTCTCCGAAACGGGTCATTTCGGGTTTGGGGTCTTTTATTTTAAACTGCGCTATACACGTAGTATCTTTCACATCCCTATATGTGCCCGGTTGGTTCAGTTCATGGGTGCTTAAACCCGTTCCGGCAGCCGGGGAATATGGTTGAATTGTGTATCCTTTGTATAAATATCCTTTTTTATACAAATCTTTCAGCAGATACCACAATGATTCAATATATCTGTTGTCATAAGTTATATAAGGATCATTCATATCTACCCAATAACCCATCCGTCGGGTGAGGTCTTCCCATTCTTTGGTATATTTCATCACCTCCTTGCGACAAGCATTGTTATATTCCTCCACAGATATTTTTTTACCTATGTCTTCTTTTGTGATGCCTAAAGATTTTTCGACACCCAATTCAACAGGCAAACCATGTGTATCCCATCCGGCTTTGCGGTTCACCAAAAAGCCTTTCATTGTCTTATACCGGCAAAATATATCTTTTATAGAACGAGCCATCACATGATGTATACCCGGCATACCGTTCGCAGAAGGTGGACCTTCATAGAAAACAAATGTTGGCGCAGACGATCTGATCTTTAGACTCTTCTGAAAGATATTATTCTTAGTCCATTTATCCAATATTTCTTTGTTTACTTCGGATAAATTGAATTGACTATACTCTGTAAATTTCTTTGCCATTTTATAATTACCTTTCCTTTCATAAAAAATTGTCGCAAATATAATGAAAAAAGATTATATAATAAGATAATTTACATTCGCATTATAATGTGTAAAATTTGGACTATCATATACGAAAAGAGGAACTAAACATATTTTTATTATTTTTGTTTTGGAATAAATTTTTCACAAATGAAAATAAACACATTTTTCACTCTCTTATTACTTTTCACTATTGTCGAAGCGGGACGTGCGCAAATAGGATTCACTCAGATAGAAAGTGATGGAACAGCTACTGCCATAACGCAGCACGTAGATTCTCTGGGAAATGTTACTGAACAAGATACCATACAACTTGACAATATACAAGCACTACCTTTACAGTCATCAGTGAAGAGTGATCCATCCAAAACCGATTATATAGAGGCTAAAATAGAGGCAGTGGGTGGATTTTCGAAAGGAGACAATTCTCCATTTTGGTTCACCAACAACAATTATGGCATAGGTTCAATAGAAAAAAATAGTCAATACCTGCGAGTAGGTCTTTCTGTGAACAAAGATCTGATCGAAATTAAAGGTAAAAAGCTCTGGATCAATGCCGGAGCGGACTTCATTATAGCCAACAATTTTCAATCCAATTATTATTTTCATCAACTATTTATTGATTTCGATTACAGGGCTCTAAAACTATCCATCGGAGCAAAAGAACGAAAAAGTGAATATTTAAATGATGCTTTGAGTAGTGGAAATCTAACTCATTCTATCAATAACAGACCTATCCCTCAAGTTGAAATAGGACTTCCAAATTATGAAACCGTTCCTTTCACTAATGGTCTGCTTCACATAAAAGGAGGCTTATCTTATGGTTGGTTCACTGACAATGGATATAAATTGACACATGCTTCTGATGGTGATTATGCTTTGAATGTGTTATATCATAGAAAATACGCATATTTCAAATTAGACAACGGACATCCATTCACTTTCACTTTAGGTTTGGATATGGGTGCTCAGTTTAGTGGAGATATGTATAAGGATTTTAAATATTATCAGAGCAGCCCGCATAAATTATCCGATTTTTTTAAAGTTCTCATTCCATCGGCAGGCGGAAAAGATGCCAATTCCACTGACATCGTGAACATCATAGGCAACATGTATGGAAGTTGGCATTTTTTAGCAAACTATAAAATAAGTGCACAATATGAAATAAAGGGATATTATGACCATTACTTTGACGATCATTCGGGCATGTGGTTCAAAAATATGCCTGATGGACTTTGGGGTATTGAATGGTCTTTGCATAACTTCAAACCGATCACAAACATAGTTCTTGAATATGTGCACACAAAAAACCAATCGGGTCCATTTCTTTGGGATGAAACCAGTGAAATTCCGGTACAGGTGAGTGGTGGTGATGACTATTATAACTCCGTCGACTATATTTCACTGTCTAACTATGGGCTGGTCTTAGGTAATCCTTTTATTATATCTCCAATCTACAGCCGTGGAAAAACGTTATGGATCAGAAACAACCGTATTTCTGCATTTCATGGTGGAATCAGTGGATATGTCTCTTCTGAACTACAGTATAGGGCACTATGTTCCTATTCTAGGAATTGGGGCACTTATTCAAATCCGTCAATAAGTATAAAAGATCAATTCTCCTGCTTGGCTGAGGTTAACTATATCCCACAAAAACTTGTAGGGTGGGCATTTAGTTTAGCTGTAGCGAATGACAATTCAGATTTGGTAGGCGACAATACAGGAATCAGGATCAAAATCTCAAAAACACTAAATTCCAACAGATAGAATTTATGTTGCGGTGTGTAATAAATTAGACTTTGACAAAGCGTCCGTCTTTGCTTATCTTATATGATTCTTTACTTGCCGAAACTGCATCACCTCTCTTTATTATTGTATGAGTGAGATGGATAGACATATCTTCATCAATTGCAAAAGTAGTTTCTTCGCCCGACAAATTTTCACTATTTCCATCATCATAAGTGGCGGTATCAATGGTCAAGCCTGATATTACCCTTCCATTTTGAATCACTAATAGGTCGGCATATGAAAAATCACCACATTCTGAATATATTAATACATAATATTTATCGTCATCAGTTTTTTTCAATGTCAAATAATTGATCCCATCATGACAGTCGTAGTTTTTCATGCCTTCTATATTACTGCATGTGAATATGGAGTAATCAAGTGAAAGCAAATCATCTGAAACGATAGGATAACTAACATTTGAATTTGACCTGAAACACTTTGAATTAGTTGTCACCAATTGCTCAGGTACAACCTCAAAAATTCCCTGATCGTTTATTTGATATGTTTTATAGTCAAAAAAGTGGCTGTTGTTCTTTTGATCCATAGTAGTCACTTTAAACTGATAATCTTTGTTTATCTCGAACGAAGTGACTTCCATATTTTTTTTATTGCCACGTTCCAGCAATTCACTCTCTATGAATAAACTCGAAATTACACTATCTCTCAACACTGATAACATCACATAGCGATATGTGTAGCCGTCACATTTCATAGGCACCGCTATTATGTTGTACTCATTTTTGTTCGGAAACGGTATGTAAAGCAGATAATCCTTACCACAAGTAAAATTGTCAATTCCCCGGATATGGGTAAAGAGTGTGTCCGGTTTCAGTTTCTTTGACACCACAAGATTTCCGCCAAACGGCAGCAAGATCTGACTTTCCTTAAACTCTATTGAGATAACTGTATCTTCCAATGCCTCAAAGGCAGGTTCTTCTGTAACAGTCTGTGGTTCTTTGTTGTTTCGACAGGAAACAAACATTAGGACTATCACAACAAGCCCTAAAATATATTTCATAATTTACAATATGATTAGTAATCATTAACAATACGAATACTGAATGCAAAAATATACATTTATTCATTTCATTATATCCAAAGCATTCAATTATTTTTTACATTTGTAGCAAATTTTATCATATCTAATTTATTATATGGCTTATTTAGTAACTGGCGGAGCTGGATTTATCGGTTCTAATTTTGTAAAACATTTTCTTTCGGCTCACAAAAACGAACAAATCATCCTTTTTGATGCGCTCACTTATGCAGGCAATCTAGGCACATTATCTGCCGAATTGAAAAATCCGAATGTGATTTTTGTGAAAGGAGACATCAGAAACCGTGAAATCACCAATAAGGTCTTCAAAGACTATCCCATTCAATATGTGATAAACTTTGCAGCAGAAAGCCATGTAGACCGTAGTATAGAAGACCCACAGCTGTTTTTGGAAGTGAACATTCTGGGCACTCAAAATCTGCTGGACACAGCAAAAGAATTCTGGACAGAAGGAAAAGACGAAAATGGCTATCCGATATGGAAAGATAATGTGAAATTTTTACAAGTGTCCACTGATGAAGTATATGGTTCACTCGGTGAAGAAGGTTACTTTACGGAAAGCACACCACTTGACCCGCGTTCGCCATACAGTGCGTCCAAAGCCAGTGCCGACATGATTGTGCGCGCCTATAATGAAACATTCAAAATGCCCATCAATATCACCCGTTGTTCTAATAATTACGGTCCTTATCATTTTCCGGAAAAACTGATTCCACTAATTATACGTAATATTTTGGCAGGAAAGCCTTTACCGGTTTACGGAGACGGAAGCAATGTGCGTGACTGGCTTTATGTAGAAGACCATTGCAAAGCCATTGATACAGTTCTGCACAAAGGGAAGATCGGTGAAATTTATAATGTAGGCGGACACAATGAGAAAAAAAATATTGATATCGTAAAACTTGTGATTGCCACCATACATGACATTATGGAGAAGCAGCCTGAATATCGTTCTGCATTGAATAAAAAAGACATCTTGCCAGACGGCACGACTGACATATCTTGGATAAATGAAGATTTGATCACCTTTGTCAGAGATCGTCAGGGACACGACCACAGATATGCTATTGACCCAACTAAAATTTCAAAAGAATTGGGTTGGCTTCCTACTACAATGTTCGATGATGGCATCGTAAAAACCATCTATTGGTATCTCGACAATCAGACTTGGGTAGAGGAAGTTACATCCGGAGACTACCTGAAATACTATCAAGAGATGTATGCAAACAGATAAAGGTTTTTGATCAGCATCACAATTCTCAACAAAACATAAACAATTATGGAAAAACTAAAGTCTGTTTTAGCCGATAAAATTCTGGAAATATCGGATGCCGGTGGCGAAAATGTAAAAAACCGCCTCGATAAGGTGCAACGGTTCAGAGATTTTGCAAATGCCTGCCAGTCATTAATGATAAAATATCCTGAAATTGAGAATGAACTGATTAAAATGGTAAATGAGAACGACTTTGATACAAAAATTGCATCATCCCGGGTCGATTCAGTTATTAGACTCAGCCACAACGAAACAATCGTTGATAAAGAAAAACAAGAAGTAATAGATAAACTTGAAGAAATAGCAGATCAGTTTGATCCAGAAAATACAGACACTCAGGAAAAACTTTTGCCGGAAGGCGAAATCGTTTTAGAGTTACCGGATGCGGAAGCACCGGAGAAAAAAATCTATACGGAATATGAGGATGTAGTTCCATCGACCACCGAGCAGAATAATAAAGAGACTGTGCTGAATAAAAAAAATATAAACAAA